>DATMYA010000010.1 GCA_035561135.1 Clostridia bacterium | reverse complement strand
TTCAGGCGAACCCCGAAAGGGGGAAGAGATGTGCTCCCAGCGCATCTGACGCTTTTGTAGGCGCGTAGCTCAGTTGGTTAGAGCGCTACCTTGACACGGTAGAGGTCAGGAGTTCGAGTCTCCTCGTGCCTACCATTTCTTTTCTAGCAGTTAGCACGTTTGATTTCCTCCTCCGCATCGTTCCCATTCCGCTTTTCATTCCGTTATTGCACCGAGTCGCCTTCCAGCAGCCTGATCAGGAACTGTCCCTGAGCCGCCAGCTTATTAGAATCGACAGCGTGGCTGTAAATTCCCAGCGTGGTTTGCACGTTGCTATGGCGCAGCATTGAGGAGACCGTTTTAACATCGACGCCATTGGAAACGAGCCAGCTTGCCAGGCTGTGCCTCAGGTTGTGCCAGCCCCAACGTTTGACGGGATTGCCGCTCAAGTCGAAGTAGCGCGTGCGGACGAGCTTTCCGCTCTCGTTCCGCTCTTCAACGGAACGGAGGACGCCCGCCTTGGCTGCCGCTGGATACAGGTAGCATCGACTGGCAATACTGCCGCACCGAGGTTTCGCGCCTTTCAGCTTGGTCGATGCGAACACCCAATCGCTGGGCTTTCCGTACATCGTCTCCCTGTGCCATTGCAAAAGGTAGCCACCGAGTACCGGATGCATGGCGACCGGAGCTTTGCGGTAAAAGTTCTTGCAGGCCCCAATTTCACCCACCCAGCTACGTCGAACCACGATTCGTGGCTCCTCGTCCGACTTCGCATCCAAGGAGGCCAGCAGTTCAGCCTTCTGCTCGGCAGCAGCACCATCAGGATCATGGTGCGCCTCGCGCTTCGCATCGAGTTGTAGCTCCGGGATGGGTGGCAGCGTGGATCTCCTTCAGCGTGCGAACCGAGACGTGCGTGTAAAGCTGTGTCGTATCGAGCTTCGCGTGCCCCAGCGTGCACCAGGCCCGTGCGCTCGTCCATCATCGGACGCCAGCTCGACTTGCTCTGCTATGTGCCGACCGCCTCAACCCCCGGTCCACGCCGCAACGCCATCATCGAGCGCATCGAAGCGCTGAACGTCGCCTTCGCTCGCAACCTCTAACCTGCATTTCCTGACGACAAAAGCCGCCCAGCATCGGGCGGCTCGGTCACATGGATAAGTAAAGGTCAGGAGTTATCTCGAACCCATTTCAGCCACTCATTTTCAAGCATTGGGTCAGTCCAGCTAAACCGAAACGTGCCATCTGCGTCAGTGTCATACCGGAATGTCGTGCGTCGATCAACTGTGGTTTCTTTTCTGTCTTCTGCTGGAACATTGATACGTGCTTCCTTCAGTGCCCGAAGGTACTCACCACCACTTTCGGTGGAAAACTCCGCTGACATCAAATGATCGTTATAGAAGGTAAGTTTCAGGCAACCTTCTACTCCTGAGAGCGTAAAAGGACCGGACATCGCCAGGAACTTATATGAAGGGCGTGGATCCGACGCTGCAGTCCCTTTGGACTCCTCCTGCCAGCCGCTAGCCATGCCAGACTGGCTCAGTCTATTTCGAACTTCCTGCGATGTTTCGTAGCTCTGAAAACCATCACTCAATCGAGTCGGGCCTTTCGACGTGCACCCAACTGCAAGACATACGCCCCATGCAGCACAGATGAACAAGAATTGTTGAAAATCGCGTTTCATTTATGTGCTCTCCGTACCAACTAGGGAATCATTGGGTGAGCGCCCAACCCGAATAGTCGGCCTTGGTCGTATCTATCGGTGCAAGCGTCCCAGCAGTTCTCCTTTTCACATGCTGCACCCCGCCCGACGAGATTGTTTGCGCGATCCATCAGCTCTTCATCATGTGGTTGACCGTGCTTGTTACCTTCCTTCTCGTGCTCATCAGCGATAGTCTCAACCACTTGCTCGCCTAAATACTTGCCATGGTGCAGGACCAGAAGCAGTGGCGCCACGTATCTGGCGGCCCATTATGCTGACCCGGCAAGTTATGTTCCTTCGCCATTCCCTAGCAGCAGCCAACGCTTCATTCGCCATGTTTTTCGCTTTCATAACGGTGAAGGCATTGCCCACACCTGCGTGGCATCGATCAAGCAGCGGGCCAGCTTGCCGATGTACACCGGAGTGCCGGACGGCAGTGAGGCCATGAGGCCGAAGTGATCCTGATGCGAATGGCTCACAAGCATGGCATCAACAGCTAGGCGAGAGACATCGACAGGCCGACTGTCTGTGCTGAGATTACATCGAGAAGAGTTGTTGTGTTTCCCGATGAGACCTGAATACAGGTTTCGCCAATTTCATGGCTGCCCTTATGAATGGTGACATTCATTGGCCCAATTTTCCCGAACACTTTCCCACTTGTGGTACAGCCCCGTGCACGATTCAGTCTCTTTACGCTGCGCCGATCATTGTAGCTACCTCTTAAATGTCCTATCTACAATTCAAAGAAGACGAGCGAGAAATTTACAGTTATTAGAAAATAGCTGTGGAAAAACGTAACTTTTCTGCCGACAGCTTGTCTAACAGCTCGATTCTCCGTTCCATCCGGAAATAGAGCGCATTACCCAAAAACCATCGCGACAAACTGCGATAGTTTCTCAAACGCCGTATTCACTGAAACATCAAGTTGGCATTCTTCAGCCAGAGCTTGAAACGGTTTATCCCATTCGGGCGGAGGTGGCTGCAACGTGCTCGGTAGGGGATGAGTTCCTCTGCGATCAAAAGTCCGTCGAACTGCTTCGACAACGACCGAGGAATCCAGATCACCAGACCTTATCAACAGCCGTTCTTCGAGCGCCCCACGCCGGGCGGCTCCAGTCGCATATCTGCTCTTGTCGTTCATGATGCCTTCAATTCCAGCGCAATGGACCAGCAACTGATGGGGCGCGCCGCCCAAGCGGAACACGCTAGCCACGGAGATCGCATGGTTGGAAGTCGTACGACTTTCCAGCCCTTCATTGAAAGCACACGACGAAGGCCCCCGGCCCAAATCAACCCGCCGTGTGTCCTTCCTTTATGATCGCAAGTCCTTTGTGACGGTGGTCGCCATCCTCGTCCTCGCCATCACCTTCGCTCTGTGCGTTCGTGCGGCCTTCACCGAAGCCCATAAGACGTTCAGTCGTTGGGTCCGTCATCAACTCGGCCTCCTCAGTCGCTAATTCGTTGCCGCCCCGCAGCAGCTTCGACCAGACGGAGACCAGGCACACGCACATCCAGCTCGGTGCTCCTGCTCCTGCTCCTCGCACTTCCGCCTACCCCATTCGCATTCGTCGCACGGATTGTCCCTCAAAGAGCAGGTTAGGAGTCTCGTTCCCGCCATACTTGACAAGGCGTTCAAGGGAGAGTTATCGCGATCATGACAACCGCGCACAATGTGACCGAGGATACAAGCCGCAGGACACGGGAGATCGTCTTCATCAGCAAGGCTACGCCCGAAGACGATGAGTTTGTGCTCTGGCTTTACCCCACGCCTTGAGGCTGCAGGGTACACGGTCTTTGCGGACATCCTCACCCTTGAGCCAGGAGACCGCTGGCGCAGGGAAATCACCGACACGCTGCAAAACAAAGCGGTGAAAATGCTCCTGTGCTGCCGCGACGCCACCCTCAACAAGAATGGCGTACAGGAGGAAATCGGCATCGGCACGAACCTCGCGAAAGAGCTAAACGACCCGCGCTTCATAATTCCGCTTCGGCTTGAGCCATTCAGAAAAGTGTTCGGCATCGGCGAACTTCAGAGGGTCGATCTCTTGGGAAGCTGGGCCAATGGCCTGCATGAGCTCCTGGACACGCTCGAGAAGCAGAACGTCCCACGCGTTGTAGACGGGGTGATCAACCCAAACTGGGAGAACTACAGAAAGCGGTTGGCGACGAAGGTCGAGAAAGTACCTGAAGTCCTCACTTCCAACTGGTTACGTGTCGCCAGCCTCCCGGACACAATCCGCTACTACTATCCGCCGGGGCCGATCAATCTCGACTCGATGGAGAAGACGTGCCGTGAAAGCACAGTTCCCGCCGAGGTTTACCAGCGTGGTTTCTTCTCGTTCGCCTTACCTGCGGAAATCGAGCGCGACTTCGCCTACGTCGCGCCGTTTGAAATCCAGTCCGAGCATAAATTGCTTGATCTCCTCGAGCACGGCAGTCAATCACCGGATATAAAGCCGCGCCAGGCGCAGAACATTGTGTCATCCATGTTCCGTCGTGCGTGGGAAAGCTTCTGTCGTTCAAAGGGCCTGTACCAGCATTTCTTCGCCGCGCAGACGGCGTTCCACGTCAGCGAGGCGCAGATGCCGTTAGGCAGGAGGGTCTCGTGGGCAAGCAAGGCCAACGCCGGTCCTCCATGTTGCGCAACAGCGCAGGCGGCAAGGTCTGGCAATACGGCATATCCGTATCGCCGTTCTTTTGGCCGTGCCCTCACTTCAAGCTCAAAACACGCGTGCTTTTCGCGGAACTCACCGGCAATCGGGCCGGTGCCGTCATTGGCGACGCCGACACGCAGCACCGATTGCGGCGTACGATCTGCAAAGGTTGGCGCAATAAAGCGTGGCATGGCCGTTTAATGAGTTTCTCGAATTGCTGTCGTGCGACTCTCCCAATTTCTCGGTGCCTCTATCAGGTTCCAACGCCATCACATTTGAAGCCAGGCCGATGCTGTTCACGTCGCCGGTCACGACTGCGCTCCCGGACACGATGGGAGACGACGCAGAGGAATCCGATGATTCCACGCTCGGCACTTTGAGGGCTAATGGACCTCCCAGAAGAAACCCTTGAAGTCATCCATATCGAGGGCCTGAACTGTTTTTCGGCCACGGCCAGACCTGCGATCATCCCAAGGACGGTCTTTTCCTTTACGGGCCTCATGCTGCCCCGGTGCGACCGCGTGAGATTTCGGTCGGAGTCATTGGGACGAAGGAGGGCCTTTCATATTTTCGGAACTGGGCCATCGCTCTTGGCGGCTTTGTTGCCGTTCCGCCGCCCAAGAAGACCGACAAGGAGTGGGGGTGCACTCCCTTTGCAAGCGATCTGGGCACCTTCAATGTTCAAGCAGAAAATCCGTACGGGATCTTTGATGGGACGAGCACGATTTTGCCCGTCACCCCTCCGCATCCGAGCAACTCTTGCGCCTTTCTTGCGTCCCTCAAATCGAGGCGCTCGGCGATCAATGGTTTGATCTTTTGGTGTTGAGGTCCAAGAGGCAAAGTAGATCCTGCCGGAACCATGAAGGCTTGAGGCGCTTTAGCGTTTGGATACTTGTACGGCACCATCCGCTTGCGACCTGGGCGAACCCAGCTACGAAGAACATCCACTCCGAGCTTGGCGGCTTCACGAAATTGATGACGCCCACCTGAAGAACCCGAAGAAAGTCGTCTACGCTCGAGAGAGGATGTGAACCTCCGACCCACTGGTCCCGAAAAAGCGGCAGGAACACTATGTTGTTGATTCGCTTAGTCCGGTTCTGCGTCGTGCAGTACCGTTTTACCCGGTTTTCGGCAGCGAATGGACCTAAATTGGACCCAAGTTTTCGACGTGGGTCCAAAGGGTTCAATTCGCCAGCGGGCCCTTTCCGCACGATGATGGTCCGCTAATCGTGTCCGGATTGCCCGTATTCGGATACATTTGTTAAATGAGTTCAACTCCGATAGAGGAATAGCCCTGCGATACCCGCTGCAGCGATCAGTAAGGGTTCCGGCATTTTCCAGCGGAGCATGAGCAGGAGAGTCGCGATTGCTATAAGGCACGTTGGCAGGTCGTGCACGGCACGTCGGGCCAGCACGATGACGGCGCCTGCAATGGCGCCGGTTGCCGCAGCTGTCACACCTCTGACAAAGGCGTGTAGTTGCGGGTTCTTGGCGAATCGCTTGTAATACGGTGCGATAACAATGACCACAGCGTAGACGGGCAGGAAGACGCCGAGTGCAGCGGCTATCGCGCCGCTCAGTCCCGCCACAAGAAATCCAATGAAACCGACGGTGATCACGACCGGCCCAGGCGTAATCATTGCGACGGCAACAGCGTCGAGGAACTGTCGCTCGGTAAGCCAGTGATGCTCAACGACAACGCCGCCGTGAAGAAACGGCACGATCGCAAGGCCGCTGCCGAATACGAATAAACCTGCCTTCGCAAAATAGCCAAGCACCTCGCCGAACTTTCCTAGAGATGTTGCGGAAGCCGTCGTGAACAGAACGAGAGGCAAGGGCGCATCGGCAAGCTTGCGCGGAAACGCCTTTACGGTGAGTGCAATTAATCCGCCAGCAAGGAATAGCCAAACAAGTTCACGCTCAGTTATCGCCGTTGACGCAGCGAGTGCGAGAAATATCAGCCACAGCAAGACATCGCGCTTGAGCGTAGATTTCATCAGCTTCCACGCAGAGCGTGCGATGATGCCGATGACAGCCGCACCGATGCCATAGAACAAGGCCTGCATCCAAGCCAAGCCGCCGTAGCGGACATAAGCGACGGCGAGAGCGACAACCATTAAGAACGATGGCCCTATGAAGGCGAATCCGACGGCGGTCGTACCGACCCAGCCTCCACGCACGAAGCCGAGATACATTGCCAACTGCGCGGCGAGTGGCCCAGGTGCGAGTTGCGCCAAAACCAATCCTTCCAGGTATTCATCGTGCGTGAGCCATTGGCGTTCCTCGACAAGGTCGCGCTGCATGTAGGCCGCAAGTGCGATCGGTCCACCGAAGCCTAGTGTTCCAAGGCGCAGAAAATACAGGACCATACCGCCGAGCGAGTATTCAGGCCGTACGGGTTTAACCGAATGCACGATAGGCGCTTGCACGAGGCACACCTTGATGTCGCCAACATTGCGGCTTCTACTTTTCGGCTTGTTCGCTCCCCGCTGTCTTCGTCTTCGTCTGGTCTAATGCAGCGCGCAATCCTTTGGCCAACTTCGTCGCGTCGTCGTTTGCCCAGAAGTGCATGTAGAGCAGGTGCGGCTGATCGTTGAGCATGTGGCTGTGCAGTGCAGTCACTTGAATGCCGTTATCGCGCAGGGCCTTCAACACCGGATTGACCTCGTCAGGAAGCAGAACGAAGTCGCCAGTGATAGCGGCACGCCCATTGCCGGTCGGCTGGAAGTTCAGCGCCGTCGCCGTTCCCATTGAAGGCGGCACTTCCATGCCTTGATCCGTGATCTTTTCGGCACGAGGCACGCTCACTTGTAGGATGCCGCCGTTCACTTTGCCATCATGACCGAGAATCGAATTGACCCTTGCCGTATCGATGTCGATCTTCTGGTCGCCCGCGGGTGATGGGCTGCTCGCGGCAGCCGGCGTCTTGGTCAGCGCGAGCGCGTCGTGAATCGCCTTTGCCATGTTGACGGGATTGCCGTGTCCCTCTACGTGCATGTACATGACGCGAGGCGTCTCGTGCAGAAGATGATTGTGGACCGCCGTTTCCTGTATGCCCTCCTGCTGGAGTTTCATCATGACCGGCTCAACTTCGTCTTCGGTTAGCACGAGATCGCCCATCACCATTGAGTGCTCCAGCGATCCTTCGAAGGCCGTCCATGATCCAAGCGCGAGTCCGGGCTTTATCGTTGTTCCATCCAGGGTGACCTTGAGATCGCTCCTGGGCATGCTGAACTTGAACGTGCCATCGGGTTGCAGCTTGCCGGGTCTGCCAAAGGCATCCTCAACCGATTTCCATTGACCGCTCTTGTCGTCGGGTTTGCTCGTCTGCGCTACGGTCCAAGTGCATGCCCAAACGACAACGGTCATGGCAATGATCATTCTCCGAGTGTTCTTTCCTAACCGCATTGTCCTCTCCTTCATTAGTCCCGATTCTCAGGAAATCGATCGATATAAGCCTTCAATGAGTTCCATGCCTCGACGCAGCAGCTCGTCATCGGAAATGCCTTGGTTCGCCCACCCGATCAGCACCCGATCAAGACCGAGGCCCTCTGATCGGCCGAACTTCTCGTCGCATAGATCGGCGTCATGAATTATTTCGGCAATGACCTCTACCTTTGGGTCGCGGATGCCAAACTCCTTCCGTAACGTCTCGAATGTGCAATCGTCGCCGCGGTGACCGAAGCCACCTGCTTGAAACATGTCGAAAGGAACCGCCTTCGGCTGTTGGCGAGGGTCGGTAGCAAACACGAAGCGCGCAGCGGGGTCGATGAACCGTCGTATAAGCCATGCGGATGAAACGCGATCGATTCCGGGACGCGGCCGCGTGAGCCAGACGCGGTCGAGGTATTCCTTTCGCGTCTTCCTCCCGGAAGAAGGAATCGCCTTGCTCTCACCTATTGAATCCGCACTTTGAAGCAGTGCTTCCGCACGACTGCGGAGCGGGCTGTTGAAGAAGTCGATCGCCGCAATCTCCTGGAGACGGCGGCGGAACTTAGCAAGGTCGCCGGGTTCACGCTTGCCTTTGCCCGCGATCTTCTTGAGATCGCGGATCAGCACTTCGTAATCTTTCGACCGCTCTGCGATGAAGATGGCCTGCAACTTCTCGGATGGCAGATCGTCAAGTGCATGTACTTGGGCGACGGAGGCCTTTCCTTTGTATTTGCGAATGGCAGCCGCGAGCCACTCGAACCGCTCCTGATTCTCAGGGCGATTCGGCAGCAGATACCCCGATGTGCGCAGTGAGACCGAGCCGTATTTCTTGAGCTTTCGCCAAACTCCCACGCGCTGGCTCGCCTGCTTCGCCGACAAACTGAACATCAGCAGCAGCCATGGCGCATGCTGTTCCGTTGGCGCCTCCGCCATGAACACCTCCTCGTTCCAGGCTGCTGAACCCTACATGGGCCATCCACCACCTGTCAGGCGGCCTTGGCCGCGCGAACGGTTGTCACTTGCAGCTGCTCACCATTTGCACACTGCTTACCTGCAAGTTCGCCGCGGTAGCTTCGCGGGCCTCATCCTCGTCCTCGTCCTTATGTTTGTCTTTGTCCGATTCCTTCGCAGCAGTGCCAACCAGTGTGACCTTGTGCCCGAGGTGGTCGCCGAGCTTGACGGTGTCGCTGCGCACCTCGTAGCGTTTGCCGTCATCACCGGTGAGGTAGAACTCGTTTGGGCTGTCGCCCTTCGCTAGGCACCCGGTCACGGTTGTGTTCTTTCCCGTTGCGTGCTGATCGTCTTTATCCTGCGCCTGCGCAGTGAAGTACCAAATCGCTAATCCGGCAATCACGACGACAAGCAGAAGTATTCGCGCGATCTTTATCTCCGCACCTCGTTTCGCTGCAATCACGTAACGTGGAGCAGCAAAGACGCTGTCGTATAGGTATTACTGATGTGAGGTAGAGCCGTAACGTTGTCGCAACGTGGGTGAAGTCTGCGTGTTCGCAAAATGGAATACCTCTCAGCTACGCGTATTACCATCACACGATACGCATATAACGTGTTTGACTGCCACGAAGGTGTCGTCGAGAGGGGAGTCATGAAATGAGTGAAGCCGATTGTCTTTGCGCTGCTCGTCTTTGGAACGGCTGCGTTCCTCGTGATTACCAACGTCCCAGTTACGACGGCGACGTACTGCGTATCGGCCGGCTGATACGTCACAATTCCTGCGCCGACTTGTCCGCCCGTTTGGAAGTCATACAGCAGTTTCCCATCACGGCTATCGAGCGCGAAGAAGTCGCCGGTGTACTCTCCGCTGAAAGTCAGATTGCCGGCCGTAGTAACCACAGCCGCATGGATGGGCTTCTTAGCCACGTATCTCCAGCGAACCGCACCGGTGCTCGGATCAAACGCTATGATCCAGCCCTTCGCTGTATTCCAGGGATCCGGCTTGGAGGCTCCATCAACAAATACGGATTGCGATTCTTCGTTGTTCGGCTTGTTTGGATTCAGCACTGGCGGGGCAGTTCCACTGGTAATCGTGCTACAGTGATCGATCGCCTGGGCGACTAACTGATGGTTGAGACGATCGTAAGATGATCCGCTCCATTTCTGCCCGGCATCGAAGCCTGGACAGACGTGAACCCCAGCCGGAGTCACTGGAGCAGTCGCGTTCACGCGATTCACAATTGTTTTCTCCCACAGCACCCTTTGGGTGTCCACATCCAGCAAGCGCAAGATTGCGTCCTTGCCGCAAACGGCCATCATGTCCCTGGGGCGACCGTCCACGGTAAGCGAAAAAATAGGGCCCACCTGGGTCAGATCCCAATCATGCTGGTCGTGCGGATATGGCTGAAAATACCAGGCTAGCTTGCCCGTCTTTGCGTCCAGCGCTACGACGGAATTGGTGTAGAGATTACGGCCCGGGCGGTCCGCATCATAAACATCGGGGACGGGGTTGCCGACAGGAATGAAGACCAATCCACGTTTCGTATCCAGCGCGAGCGGCGTCCATATGGAACCCCCCGCAGTCTTGAGGACATTGGCGTTCGCTCCCCATGTCTTCGCAGCCGGATCGTTCGGTTCGGGAACAGTATTGAATTTCCAGACAGGCTGCCCATTACTCAAGCGAAAGGCACCTACCCATCCTCGAATCCCTAACTCGGTGCCCGCAGTCCCGATGATGACAAGATTGTCATAGATCAGTGGCGGCATGGTGAACGAGTAGCCCTTCGCCGGGTCCGCAGCCGCTTGCTCCCATCGCGGTGCCCCGGTCTGCGCGTCCATGGCAATCAGGTAACCGTCCGCCGTGCCGCGGCTGATGCTCTTCGCCTCATCGCTTGCGCTGGCATTCACCGGCGGTGGTCGTTTCACCGTGGATCATGCGCTCGCGGACGCTCTGGGATGGCACTCCCGCACCGTGCTTCGCAGAGCAGCTTGAGCTCTTCCACAGATGACATGGATGAGGCATATATGAGCACGGTAGGAAGACATATCGACCCGCCTCACTTCTAAGCACGCCGAATCGGAGGCGAGCATGCCCGTAATTGAAGGACTGCATCACGTCACTGCCATCGCAGGCGAGCCACAATCGAATATCAATTTCTACACCGGTGTTCTCGGCCTCCGCCTGGTGAAGCTGACCGTCAATTTCGATGATCCGACCACTTACCACCTTTACTACGGAGACGGGCAGGGGCATCCGGGCACCATCCTTACGTTTTTCCCTTGGCCAGGCGCATACCTTGGTCGAATTGGCACGGGACAACTGACGGTCACATCATTTGCTGTTCCCGAAAGATCCATACCGTACTGGCGGGAACGACTTCACAAGCGACAAGTCGATTTTGACGAAACCCGATCAGACTTCGGAGAGGAAATACTTTTCCTCAGAGACCCGGACGGCCTGCAACTTCCTATTCTGATACTGCTCGCCTCATCGGTTGGGGACGTTCGGATTCAGCCGCTTTCTTCTGCAGGAAATCTCGCATGCGGCAAAACCAACCTCAATGCCTTCACAGCCATAGCCGATCCGGACGTGCAAGCTTGAGCGCAGAAGCCGAAATCAATCTGAAGATGGAAGCTGCTTTATTGACGAGACTGTTTTGGCTGTTCACAGTCGCACGCGCCTGAGCAATTGCGCATTTGCGGCTACGATCACTGTGCTTACTGACATAAGAACAGCACCGACGGCAGGGGAGAGAATTACACCCCACGGGGCAAGGACACCCGCCGCTAAGGGTATGGCAAACACGTTGTACCCGGTTGCCCAACCTAGGTTTTGAACCATTTTGCGATAGCTTGCCTTCGACAGGTCGATAATTCTTGGCACATCTCGGGGATCGCTGCGAACGAGCACGATATCGCCAGCTTCCACGGCTACGTCGGTCTCTGCACCAATTACGATTCCTACGTCAGCGGTGACTAACGCTGGTGCGTCGTTCACGCCGTCACCGACCATGGCCACGCGCTTGCCCGAGCGCTTCAACTCGCGGATCTTTTCGGACTTCTGCGCCGGCAATACCTCCGCAAAGACGAGGTCGATACCAAGATCGGTCGCAACAGAGTTGGCTACCGCGCGACTATCTCCTGTCATCATCACCACTTGAACATTGCGCTCATGCAATGCCTCAACGTTGGCGCGGCGACACCAGTGAAGCGGAGAGGCAAAAGCATGTCCCGCCGAACTGGTCAAGACGGTCACATTGAGAAAAGTGGAAAGTGGTACGTCGTTCGATGGTGGATGGACGTACCAGGAAAGGAGGAACGAGCTCACAAGAGGACAAAGATCTGCCCGATCAGCGGTCCCGGATCTTTGAGTGAATCGGAACGGCAGCGCCGAGCACGGGAAATTATTGCCGAGAGCGGTGCTGACACCGCCGAGCATTTCAACCGAGTGGTCAAGCAAGAAACGGTAACAACGTTCAAAGAACAAAGTGAACGATGCATCAAACTCCTGCGGGCCAGAAAACGGAAGCCGGTTTCATGCTGCACAATCGCGGACATGGAGCGCGTGTTGAGGCTTTGGTTAAATCCATATCTCGGAGGGGTGCCGTTATCCGAAGTTAACAATGGAGCCTTGAAGAGAATGGTCGACATCCTAGTTGACGCGGATCGTTCACCGAAAACGATTAACACGTACACCGCGATCGTGAAGGCCGTAGTGGCATCTGCGTTCAACGATGAAGGAGAGGAAATCCATCCTCGTAAGTGGAATCACGATTTCGTCGATATGACGATCGTGAAAAAGTCGAACCAAAACACGCCAACGTTCAGCTCCGTAGTAATGACGGGGCTCGCTGCATGGAAGAAGTTGCGAGAACGCGCGCTGTTCATTTTGTGCGCGGCGACTGGATTGAGGATTGGGGAAGCGCTTGGAATTGAAATCGATAAGCACATCTCCCCGGATTTCACGACCATCTACGTTCGCCAGAAGGTTCGGCATGGGGAAGTCGAGCAACGCCTCAAGACGGATAACGCCTATCGCGATGTGGACCTTCATCCTCTTGCGACGAAGGTGCTGAAAGATTTCGTCGGGAAACGAAAGAAAGGGTTCCTATTCTGCACAAAGAGCGGGAAGCCTTTGAATCCGTCGAATGTAATCCGGCGACATCTCCATCCAGCGCTAAAGCAGATCGGGTACATCAATCCGCACACGGGTACGTTTAAAGCTGGAAATCATGCATTTCGTCGATTCCGGAACACGTACCTGCGAAACCACACCGGGTGTCCTGATGGACTCTGCAAGTATTGGTTAGGACATGCGGATCAGGATATGAGCGACCTCTACGACAAGATCAAAGAGGACGTCGAGTTCCGAAAAAAGTGGGCAGAGCAGTGCGGATTGGGGTTCGAACTGCCATCAGTTGTACCGAATGTACCGAAAAATCGGAAAAAATCGAATGCTCAGCAATCTGAATAACTGCTTTGGAATGTGAGAGAAAGAATGGTCGGGGAGAGAGGACTTAAACCTCCGACCCCCTGGTCCCGAACTTCACAATCTTTGTAGAATCAATAACTTCTGAGTCACAGCCGTGGTGCTTCAATCGCGTAAGTTGTTCTGATTCTTATAAGAACTTTTCAGTCATTTTCGCTTGGGTACCCCAGGTTGGGTACCCCAATGATGCCGAACGTTACCGTGTCAACTCAAGCACAATAACAACTTACAACGACATAGCGGGATTCCTGCGGCACCCTAAGTCACTATAAGTCTACGATAGCCCCCGTTGTGGTGTACACAAGTGTGCACCACGGTAGCGATAGACGATTCTTGCGAAGTAATGATCCTCTACCGGTCCGGGACGAATTCGGGATCGACCCAGCTTGCAGTATCGTCGGCCCCGCCGCTTTTGGTTGGATCTTCGACGATGCTGAAATCTGACAACCAGAAGGTTTTGGCCGGTGCCAGGAACTATGGGTGAGGTTCACCGAGTTTCCCGGTATACAGCGCCATTCCGACTACGGCGTCTACAGCTATCGAGTCCAGCTCGTTGACGTCATCCATGGATCGAATGCCGCCGGCGGCGATCAGCTTCCGCCGCGTGCTCTGCTTCAGCCTTCGAACGACGTCGATGGGAATACCGGTCATGGTTCCTTCCGTATCGATGTGCGTGTAGAGGAATCCTCCGCAATAAGGCTCGGTTTCGCACATCATCTGGTCGGGGGTGAGGCGCGTCCCCTCCCGCCAGCCCTTGATGGCGACGTAGCCTTCACGTGAATCAACGGCGAAGATCAGGCGCTCGGCCGCGGCCGCGTGTGCCATCTCCTTTGCGATCCGCAGGTCTACGCTACCATTCTTTAACAGTGCAGAGCCGACGATGACCTTCTTTGCACCTGAGCGAAACATCTGCTGTACGGCTTCTACGCTTCGGATGCCGCCGCCGACCTGGCAGGGGAGGCGATCAGCGAAGTACTCGACTAGGCGTCGGTTCTCGCCCCTGCCCATCGCTGCATCCAGGTCAATGAGTTGCACCATTGGATAGGGGAGGAAACGCTCGATCCAGTACTCGAAGTTGTCGAACTCGAGAGCCATGCGCGCGCCCTGCACAAGCTGGACGACCTTGCCGCCCATCAAATCGATGGATGGAATCAGCATGGGAGCCTCACGGGAATGCCGCGTGACCGTAGGCACGCCTTGAGTTCTCGCACGTCGTGGATCTCGAAATGAAAGATGGACGCAGCCAGTGCAGCGTCTGCGCATCCGTTGCCAAAGACGTCGATAAAGTGCTCGGCGTTGCCTGCGCCACCGGAAGCGATGACGGGGATCTGGACGGCGCTGGCGACCGCCGACGTAAGTGCGCACTCGAAACCGATGCCTGTGCCGTCGCGGTCCATCGAAGTAAGCATGATTTCGCCGGCGCCGCGCCGCTCGACCTCGCGCGCCCAGTCCAGCGTCCTGAGTCCGGTCGACTTTCGTCCGCCGCTCACATACACCTCGCTGCTTGCCGCCGGGCCTTTGGCGTCGATGGCGACGACAATCGCCTGCGAGCCGAAGCGCTCGGCGATCTCTGTAATCAGCGTCGGGTCTTTCACCGCTGCTGAGTTCATCGTGATCTTGTCGGCACCGGCGTCGAACAGCGCGCCGGCGTCACTGAGCGTTCGTACACCTCCGCCGACGGTGAAAGGCACGAACAGTTCACGCGCCGTACGACGGACGACGTCGATGAGAATGGGCCTGGCTTCGTGCGTGGCGGTGATGTCCAGCAGCACGACTTCGTCGGCACCGCTCTGGGCGTGACGCAACGCCAACTCGGCGGGGTCGCCGGCATCGCGCAGTTGCTCGAATCTTACGCCCTTGACCACGCGTCCGGCAGTCACGTCGAGGCAGGCGATGATGCGCTTTGTCAACATGCGGCCTCGCAGAAGTTCCTGAGGATTGCCAAGCCGATGTCGCTCGACTTTTCCGGGTGAAACTGTACACCATAGACATTGTCGCGTTCGGCTGCGGCGGCGAATGGTTCGCCGTAGTGTGTCGTTGCGATGACGCCGTCAGTCACCGGTGCACGGTAGGAGTGCGTGTAATAGACAAACCCATCATGCGGGACGCCCGCAAACAGGCGCGACTTGCCCCGGGCCTCCAAATTGTTCCAGCCGACGTGCGGGACTTTTACCCCGGTTACGAAATGCTCGCAACGTCCCGCGAAAAGGCCGAGACCCCTGACTCCGGGTGCTTCGGCGCTGCCCTCAAAGAGCCACTGCATGCCGAGGCAGATGCCCAGGAAGGGCGTGCCGGCGGCGATCTTGCCTTCAATCTCCGCCTTCACCCTGCTCTGCTCCAGGCGCGCCATGGTGCCGAAGTGTCCTACGCCTGGAAGGACAATCGTCTGCGCCGAACGCACGATCTGCGGGTCATCGGTGATGACCGTTTCACAGCCGAGATATTCGAAGGCTTTCTGCACTGAGGCAAGATTGCCCGCGCGATAGTCAATGATAGTGATCTTCTTCATAGCAGGCCCTTGGTGCTCGGCAGCATCTTGGCCAGACGCCCGTCTTTGGAACAGGCTACCCGCAATGCACGCGCGAATGCTTTGAACAGCGCCTCGATCTTGTGATGACTTGAGCGGCCGTACATCGTCTTTAGATGGACATTTGCCCGGGCGCCGCGAGCGAAACCCTCGAAGAAGTCATGGACAAGTTCGGCTTCGAGATCGCCAACCATGCGAGTTCTTACCTTCGTGTCGATCAGCGCGCTGGTGCGTCCGCCGAAATCTACCGCCGCGAGCCCGAGTGTTTCGTCCATCGGCATCAGGAAGTAGCCGGCGCGCAGAATTCCTCTCTTGTCGCCAAGCGCCCTATCGAAGGCCTCACCCAGCGCAATGCCGACATCTTCGACCGTGTGGTGCTGATCGAGGTCGAGGTCGCCTTCGCAGGTGAGCTTTAGGTCGAAACCACCGTGCCGCGAGAAGAGTTCGAGCATGTGATCCAGGAAGCGGATCCCGGTCGAGATCTGGTACGTGCCGCGCCCGTCAAGGTTGAGGGCCAGCATGATGTCGGTCTCGTTGGTCTTTCGCGCGATGCGTGCCTGTCTCATCTCGTCACCTTCTTCTCCTCGGGCTTGAACCCTACGCTCTCCAGCGCCGCTCGCAGTTGCTCGATCAGCACATCGGTTTGCGCATCAGTGCCGACGGTGATTCGGATGCAACCGGCGCATCCGGGATCGCCGTTCCGGTCGCGTACGAGAATGCCACGGCGGCGCATCTCTTCGACAAGCGACTTGCGGAACCTGCCGAAGTACCCGAGCACGAAATTAGCCTCGCTTGGCCAGCGACGAATGCCAAGCGCGTCGAACTCAGCGGCTAGACGTTCACGACCACGACGCACCTGCGCCACGTAGTTGGCCACGAACTCGCGGTCGGCGAGCGCCTCCGGCAGACAGGCGAGCGCGACACCGTTGACGTTGTAGGGCGAACCTACACGGCGCAGGAGGTGCATCTGCTCTGTGCTTCCGGCGAGCACACCCATGCGGAACCCGGCGAGTCCGTAGGCTTTCGAAAAGGTACGTGCGACGAACAGGTTCTCCTGGCGTCCGATCTCGCCGACCAGGGTCGTGCCGTAAAAGTCGAAGTAGGCTTCGTCGACGAGCACGGCGGCGCTGGGTGCAGCTTTCGCGATCTGAAGAAGAACGTCGTTGGCGACCGCGGCTCCTGTGGGATTATTAGGGTTAGCGATTGCGATCAATTTCGTGTGCTCGTTGATGGCCTGCAAGACCGCGCTGGTCGGGAACATGAAGTCGGCGCCGGCCTGCACGGTTTGCAACGTTGCGCCCGTCGCCAGCACGTATATCTCGTACATCGAGAACGTAGGTACGACGATCAGCGCCTCGTCACCCAGCTCCAGATACGTTTCGGCCAGCAAGTGGATGGCTTCATCGACGCCATTCGTCAGCAGCGCCTGCTCGGGCTGCAACTTAAGGAACTCAGCGGCAATGCGTTCTGCCGGTTGGCGCTCGGGATAGCGATTCAGCAGTTCGGCGCCAATCGTGCGCAGCTTCGCCAATACACGCGGCGAACATCCGCTGATGTTCTCGTTGAAGTCCATGCGCAGGCCGGTGCGTCCGCCGAGTGGCGGATGATACTGTTTCAATCGTTCTACAGCCCTCCGTGCCCGCAACATCAGCGCAACCTCGCGCGCACACTCTCGGCGTGCGCTTTTAATCCCTCAGCTTCGGCCAGCGTAATAGCCGTCGGACCGATCCGCCTCAGTCCCGCCTTCGTGACCTCCTGGACGGTGATGATCTTCAGGAAGTCGAACACGCTGAGCCCGCCACGATAGCGGGCTACATTGCCGGTTGGCAGTACGTGATTGGGACCTGAGACGTAATCGCCAAGTGATTGGGGAGAGTATGGCCCGATGAACATCGAACCCGCCGTCGTTATCTTCGTGACGTCAGGGGCATCCACGGTGATGTGTTCTGCGCCGATCGCATTTGCCCAGTCAACGGCTTGCCTGTGGTTCTGCGCGACGAGTGCGACGCCATTGTTCGTGAGCGATTCGCGTGCAATCGGATTCGCGTCGGTCATCTCGAGAGCGGCCTGAGCAACTGTCGCAGCCAGTTTCTTGCTGGAGGTAATGAAGACAGGCAGTGTCTCCGGATCGTGTTCGGCCTGCGCCACGATATCCGAGGCGATGAATGCCGGGTTGCCCTTTTCTGCAAGGTACACGATCTCCGTCGGACCGGCCGGCATGTCAATGGAGCACTGCGATGATACGAGCTGCTTGGCCATGGTCACGTATTTGTTTCCGGGGCCGACAATCTTCACGATCCGCTCGAGTCCTTCTGCGGCTCCGAAGGCCATGGCCGCAATGGCATGCGCGCCGCCTATTCTGTAGAACTGGGTCACTCCGAATAGGGCTCCGGCGGCGAGTGTCTCATTGGCTGGACGCGGTGAGCATACAGCGATGTTTTTTACTCCCGCGACCTGTGCCGGAATAACGGTCATCAACAGGGAAGAGGGGAGCGGGTAACGTCCGCCCGGAACGTAACAACCCACCCCAGAAATTGGCTCTACCTTCTGTCCGACGTTTACGCCGGGCAGAATGGTCCGCATCCACGACTTCGGCTTTTGCCATTCGGCAAAGCGCTTAACATTTGCCGCGGCTTGCTTCAGGGCCTTGATGAATTTCGGTGAGACTGCTCTCAGCGCCGCCCGCATATCCTTTTCGGGGACCCGGAGCGGTTGATCTGTAGTGATACCGTCGAACTCCTCGGCGTACTTGCGCACAGCTGCCTCACCCCTCGAACCCACGTCCAGAACAATTGCCTGCACTCTGGCGCGCAACTCGGAGTTCATGTTCGGGTACTGATTGCTACCGTGGTCGCGTGCGCTCAGCCGCAGGACCTCCCGGTACGCCACTTTGCCTTCAAGCACGCGCATCACAGCACCACCTTGTTCAGTGGATACTCAACGATACCGGTGCCGCCCGCAGCCTTTAACCTGGGGATGACATCACGGACGATCGTCTCTTCGAGGATCGTGTTCACTGCCACCCACTCGGAACTGCTCAGCGACGAAATCGTCGGGGCGTTCAGCGCAGGCAGTACCCCGACCACGGCGTCGAGGTTCTTGCGTTCGACGTTGAGCATTAGCCCGACACGGCCCTGTGCCGCGATGGCGCCCTGCAACATCAGCGCGATGTTCTCGATCTTCTGTCGCTTTTCAGGATTCTCCCAGGCGCTCTTGTTGCCGATCAGTTGCGTGTTCGATTCGAGCACGGTCTCAATGATGCGCAGGCGATTAGCTTTAAGTGAACTTCCCGTCTCGGTGACCTCGACAATTGCATCGGCGAGTGTCGGCGGCTTTACTTCGGTTGCGCCCCAGGAGAACTCGACCTTGACCGGCACATTCCTTTCGGCGAAATAGTTTCTTGTTACTTGAACCAGCTCCGTCGCGATGATCTTGCCGGCGAGGTCTTCGGCGCGCTTGAAAGGTGAGTCCTCCGGCACAGCCAGAACCCAGCGGATTTTGCCGCGGCTCTGCTTGGCATAATTGAGGTCGGCTACCGGAACGACTTCCAGTCCGCTCTCGACCACCCAGTCCAGGCCTGTGAGGCCGGCATCGAGTGCGCCGTGTTCGACGTACCGTGCCATCTCCTGGGCACGGATGAGCATGCAGTCGAGTTCCGGATCGTCGGTCTGCGGAAAGTAGGAACGGCCATTGGCGTAGATTGTGAAGCCGGAAGCCGCGAACAATTGTATCGTCGCGTCTTGAAGGCTGCCTTTGGGAATGCCGAGTCGGATCCTCATGACCGCGCCTCCGTAGAAAGTGTGATGGGACGCGTGAAGCAGGAGCGCGTGCCTTCATGGCATACGACGCCGTCGCCCTCTACGCGGACCTTGATCAGCACGGTGTCCTGGTCGCAGTCGGTCGCAGCGCTCATGACACGCAGCCGATTCCCGGAGGTCTCCCCCTTGGTCCACAGCTTTTTGCGGGTTCGGCTGTAAAAGGTTAGGTAACCGGAGTCGAGGGTCCTCTTCAGCGATTCTTCGTTCATGAAGCCGACCATCAGCACTTCGTCATTGTCGGCGTCCTGTACCACGGCCGGCGCCAGTCCCTGCATCTTTTCGAAATCAATCCGGGCCATTTCTTCCTCATTTTCTGCTCTGCGCGCCAGCGGGATGCCGAATGAACGCAAAAAACCCGCTGTGCTTTCGCATCAGCGGGTTGAACTTTGGATGATTGCTTACGTCTTATGTTATCCGCAGGTCTCCGCCGACACGATCAGCACGTGGTGATGATGGTGATGGCGATGGACGAGCGTTGTCATAACTATTCAGCATCATAGCTCTTACGATAAGCGCTGTCAAAGCAATGGTCGCGTGGTGTACCACGTCGATTTCCGTTTTGGCCGTAAGCGGAAGAAAGAAATGGTAGGCACGAGGAGACTCGAACTCCTGACCTCTACCGTGTCAATTAACTCGGAAGCTGTGCTTCCAACAACTCACAGGATACGGGCACACTCAAAGGCATAGCAAAGCATCGCTGGTCACATGGAGTGTGTCCACGGTGTGTCTATGGCATGCGCTGATGTCTGATTTTATTAGACAGTAGCGTACCTAATGCGATGACAAAGCGGTCGCGGTCACCAGGATAAAGCTGACCAGCAATTGCAAGAGTCATACAAATTATCTCTCAAGCTGGCGCTGATGCAAGATGCTCACGGACAGGAATGAACGAAGAACGACCCGGTCTAGGGTCATCGAAACTAATACAGCGAAAATCGCCAGATGTTCCCACGCTTCAAGAAATAAATATCGTCGAGTAACTCGCTGCTAGGCCTGCGAATTCCGTGCTACTCTTCCCGACACCTTGAACCGATTCTGGGCCTCATTTGTGAACTGTGTTTGACGAAGCGAGTGGACTAACATATCGGCAGTTGCAGTCGTCCTCTGACGAAGAATTGATGGTGCATATTTCAGATCATCCGCGCTGGGAGACACGCGATCAACGTGACTCCAAGGCATACGGCAAAGCTCTGGCAACATTTAGCCGCAAGTATCCGCAAATTGAGTCTTCGCCTGGAGGACGTTCGCCAATGCTCGCTTTTTTGGGAAGCGCTAACTCCGTTGAACTCAAGGATGAGCATGTCGCCAAGATTACGGTGCCTCTGTATTGTCGCAATGCGACCGAGCCGATCCACGTCGCAATCGTTGGTTCCGAACTAAAGCGGCTTCCGGCGAACTCTGTTAATTCTGACGAGTTTGGGAAATTGCGAATTGTGCAAGAAGCGGCTTGCCCAACAGATCCTTCGGGACGAGTAGAATTTCTGGTTCCGTCGCAACTTGCTGCTGGCGGCGACAGGAAATTCAAAGCCTCTGTTCTTGTAATCGGTGCGAAGTCGCGTCCCCTAGATCAGTCCAACGAATTCAGTTTCAAGGTTCCGAAGTGAATTGCCGGTGCCCCAGGTTCATGCCGTGTTGTTCGGCGTTAACCTGGGACAAGGAACACTCTCGAATCGGCAGGGCTAGGTTTTTCGCTTCCCGATCACGTCTCTCCACTCCGACTCGATATCAACCGCCCCCGTCTCACGAAACGCATATCTGACCGCGACGATAGCAGCTAAACGTCACGAAGTGACTCTGTTTCGGCTGATGTAGTCAGCGGAGCCCGCCCGTCATATGTCGACACTACGACTGTGAATCTTCGGAGTAAGGAGATTGTCTTCAGAGAAGTAGCGACTCCCAGGTTAACGCCGAACAACACGGCGTTAACCTGGGGCACCAAGGCACCTGCTCAGTCGCCTTCGTTTGGAAATGCCTTCGGAAGATGTGCTGATGGAAATGACCGAGAAGATCAAAACGTGCGGTCTGCGCGAATTATGGCGTGCGCCGCATGAAAAATGCAGAAAATGTCGCATCGTAAAGTGAAATGTACCCACCTATCCAGCTACTCTGGATAGGTGGATACAAGCCGATAGTCAACAACTATCGTTGGTGCGCCGCCCGAGGCATAGGTCTTCAAGCCTGATCCTTCATCCAGACCAGCGATTGGATGCCGGGTCTGCGAGTCCGGCGGTTGCTGGCGTTATTGGACGTAGGAACAGAGCTCGCCGTGGCGCCTGGCGCGTAATTGACGGGTTCGCCGGCGGCAGTTTCCACTGGCTCCGGTTCAACTCTGTTCATGCGCGCGTAGTTCGGTATTGCGAGCATCGGCTTCCCATCCTGCCACTTACCGTTGATGGTCAACACGCCACCGAGCAGATCGCCATGCCATTCC
>DATMYA010000009.1 GCA_035561135.1 Clostridia bacterium | reverse complement strand
CACCAGCCACCCGGCACTTGCTGAGATAGCGAGCAAATTATGTGTTGCCCGTCCTTTAACAGTTCAGACACAAGAAAAATGTCGTGAGCAGTACGTGTACGACGATTTCACGCCGGGAGCAATTCCGCCTTTGGAGTAAGTTCTGGAAACGCGCAAAGCGCTCCATCCGGCAGCCTGGACGCACTTACCTGCACGGCCCCAATCCGAAAAAGAGAATTCCTGCCAATCGCAGCAATTGAGGGTCTAAATTCATTGTGCTACGATTTGCCGTTACTCAAGTTCGTAAGCCATGTGACATGCATGGTGTTTCCTGCCCTTCCGCCCTCGGCAGGGCCTCGAGTGACCGTCCAGTGGGACAGCCATTCCGGGCTCCCGCGACGCCAGCAACTTTGGACGCCGTGGATCACCGGGGTTCCTAATCGCGCAAGTTTAGCGCGAGGTGGGTGGCAGTTTGAGCCCATATCGCGCAGTGCTGTGCGCCATGTGAGTGGAGCGCCACACGCGTCTTCGACGCGCGATGGCAGCGGATTGGCACCACATAAAGGAGTCATTCGTGAAGATTTACGAAGGCGCGAATATCCGCAACGTGGCAGTAGTCGGCCACTCCCACTCCGGTAAAACCTCCCTCATTTCTGCCATGCAGTACACGGCCGGCTCAACCCAGCGGCTCGGTCGCGTGGACGACGGCACGACTGTTACCGACTACGACGAAGAAGAGATCGCGCGACAGATGACGATCTCCAGCACATTGGCATTCGTCGAGTGGGGCAAGACGAAGATCAATCTTCTCGATACGCCGGGTTTTAACCTGTTCATTCACGAAGCGGAGATGGTGATGCCGGCCGTGGATGCGGCCATGGTCGTCGTCGACGCCGTAAGCGGCGTTCAGGTCGTAACCGAGAAGATCTGGCAGTTCGCTGACGACTTTAAAATGCCCCGCGTCATCGTCTGCACCCGTATGGATCGCGAGCGCGCCGACTTCGCTCGCGTCATGGAATCGCTCCAGAGCACATTCGGACGCACGGTCGTTCCGGTGCAACTCCCGATCGGCAGTGAGAAAAGCTTTACGGGCGTCATCGACCTGGTGAAGATGAAGGCCTACACCTACGACATGGGCGGCAACGGCAAGGCCAAGATTGGTGAGATTCCCGCCAACATGGCCGAGGAAGCCAAAGCGGCTCACGAGCGCCTCGTCGAGATCGTCGCAGAAGGCGACGATAAATTGATGGAAGAGTTCTTCGAGAACGGCACCATCGCGGAAGAGCACATCATCGAAGGAATGCACAACGCCATCCGCGAAGACAAAATTTTCCCGGTGCTCTTCGCCTCCGGCCTTGGCAACATGGGTACCGATGAAGTGCTGGATTTTGTAGTGGATTACATGCCGACCGCGGTTGAACGGGGAACCGTCGCAGCCGCAGCGAAGGAAGGCAACGGAGAGCCGCCGACGCGCAAGATCAGCGACAGCGAGCCGCTCTCAATGTACGTCTTCAAGACCGTGAGCGATCCGTTCTCAGGGCGCATAACGTTCTTCAAGATTTATAGCGGCGTGCTGAAGAACGACGCCACGGTACAGAACTTTACGCGCAACATCACTGAGAAGTTTGCGCACCTTGGAACCATGCAGGGCAAGCAGCCTGTTCCGGTGAATGAGTTGCACGCCGGAGATATCGGCGCAGTTGCCAAGCTGAAAGAAACCATCACAGGCGACTCGCTCGGCGACAAAGGCTCCCCAATCGAATTCCCGCAGATCAAGTTCCCGGAACCGGCGATTACCTTTGCCATCGAGCCCAAGAGCCGCAACGACGAAGACAAGCTCGGCGTTGGCATCAACAAGCTCATGGAAGAAGATCCCATGCTGCGCTTCTTCCGCGATCAGCAGACGAAGGAATTCCTCATCGCGGGAACCGGCCAGCAGCATATCGAAGTTGTGGTCAGCAAGTTGAAGCGGCGATACCACACCGAAGTAATCCTGAAGGCTCCGAAGGTTCCGTACCGCGAAACCATTCGTGGCACCGCCGACGTGCAGGGACGCCACAAGAAGCAGTCGGGCGGCCACGGCCAGTTTGGCGATTGCAAGATCAAGATGGAACCGTTGCCGCGCGGCGGCAAGTTCGAATTCGTGAATGACATTTTCGGCGGAGCTATCCCCAAGAACTTCATTCCCGCCGTTGAAAAGGGCATCGTCGAGGCGGCAGCACGCGGCTACCTCGCTGGCTTCCCGGTCGTCGATTTCCGCGTCATTCTCTATGACGGCAGCTACCACGACGTTGACTCGAACGAAATGTCGTTCAAGACGGCTGGCCGCATCGCCTTCAAAAAGGCCATGGAGCAGGCCAAGCCGACGCTGCTGGAACCGATCATGAACGTCGAAATCACCGTTCCCGACGAGTTCGCCGGCGCAATCATGGGCGACCTCAACAGCCGTCGCGGACGTATTCAGGGCATGGACAACAAGGGCGGCAATACGGTTGTGAAAGCCCACGTACCCATGTCGGAGATGCTCACGTACGGTACCGACCTGACGTCGATGACGCAGGGTCGCGGCACCTTCAACATGGAGATGGATCACTACGACATCGTTCCCGCCCTGGCGCAAGAGAAGATCATCGCGGCTGCAAAGGCGGAGCGCGGCGAGGTCGTGGAAGAAGAAGAGTAGTTCCACACACCTGTTCAGCAGGGAAACGGCGGTCCTTCGGGGCCGCCGTTTTCATTGCACCCTGGCGTTCGCGTCCTACTTCACCGTATTCGGCTGGAAGCGTCCGTTCGGATGCGCGCGGTAATCGGCGGGAGGTTGGTGGATCTCATTGCTGTCGAGATCGAAGAGCATGAGAGTAGCGCTGTCCACGCATGACGGCTCGGCGCTCATTTCTTCGTCGCCGGGAGTAATTTTCAACACAATCTGCCCGCTTGCAGTCACTCCCTCTCCGGACACGAAGAATGAGCAGTCCCGTCCAAAGTGTTGGCTGAAAATCTGGTGCAGGTCGGGGCGAAAGAATGCACCCATCTCGCGGTCGAAGGCCACGATGGTTGTGTCCGCCCAATCGGAAAGGTATGTCCAGAGGTGTAGATCGAGCAGCAAAAGGCGACCATCGGCGGACCAGTCGACGAGGCGCAACGCATTGCCAAGCTCATCCACGGTCGCCTCTTGCATCAGCACCAGCGCGAACTCGTCTTTACCGGATGCGACGTACAGGCGCGAGGTATTTACGCAGAAATCGCCATGCGCATCGCGACGCGGCAACGACTCTGTTTCCACATATGCGCGGTGTCCTCCGGGCGAGATCAGCAGCGGAGAACGAATGAGTTTGGGGCCCTTCGGCTTGTCGAGACAACTGAGCCATGGGCGCGGATTCTCCTCCGCTTGCGACTCCCCTGATTTCACCGATGGAGGTGCGGGCGCTTGCTTTGCCGAAGGCGTAACGCCTTGCACCGGCGGGTTGGGCGCCGTCCCCGGAACCTGTGCCGAAGCCGTGGCGACCAGCAGCGCCGCCAATGCAAGCAACCGTGTTGCGATACTTCGTGTAGCGCCGGGTGCTGCGAAGTTTATGGACATGTGCGCTGAGCATTGTAGTCACTTGGCCGCACGCCAGCGCAGCATTTTTTTAGGCATCTTCCGAGGGCGTGCCTGCCCTATTGTTTACATTCTGGAAGGCTAATCTCCTGCCCTTGTGTCTTCCACGAATGATCGTCGAACAGGACATAGACATTTCCAACTTTGGAATGCTTGGGCGAAATATGGACAGTACCCACCATCATGCCATGCTCAAAACGCTGGCTGATGATTGATGAATCCTTATAGGTGCATTGCCATTTTCGGCATCCAATCCATTCGAGATCTTGGGATCTGCTCAACCAGTGGCTTGCAATACCGCCCCAAGGGGGCAGTTTGTCAGAACATTCCGGGAATTTCGTCCTGAGCCACGAATCCTCATAATGGCGCTTATCATCCGTCCACACCGGATCTGCAATCTCCTTGAAATTCTCTCCAGCCCCATCAGTTGGCAGAAGATAAAGAACATTCACGCCCATCATCCAGAGCGCTACCGCGTGTTCGTGAACTGCTATTACCGCCGATGCGTGACGGACGGGTGCCGCCACAGGGGAGCCGAGTTGTTTAGCGACCTGGGGATTTCCTGATAAATACGCCCGAAATGGCGGATTTGTGGGGACGCGGTAAAACCACCAAACCACCAACAGACAAAACACTGGAATTACTAGCGCCCATCGCCCATGCTTAGAAGGCGGCTTCCTCGCATCCATAACCACTCGGTGCAATACAATCGACGCCGCAGCGAGAACGACAAAGACAACGACAAAAGATCCGAGGACAAAAGGTAGAGGCTTATGCATTTTTGCCGCCACCGCCGAAGAAACTGTGCCAAATATCGAGTGCACTAGCCATTGCAGGACGGGTTCGGTTGTCCATTTGCAATATTTCGATTCCCAGAGCCGTGTAGCGAATCGTTGTCGTTGGATATTGTTTGGTGGCTCGACAGGAGTCGTCGTCATATCCGGGATTGTACCTTTCTAGGACAAAGTAACAAGCTCGTTCGACCGTAACTAACCGACTACTCGCCGATTGGTCACCCGTGGAAAACCAAACTGCACCACGTCCGCTGATTTCCACAGATTGCCTACCGCCCCTTTTCTGATTACCATCGGCAACAGTGGCCACACCCAAGGACAATCCGGAGCTTCGCGATCGAATCGTCTCGGCCGCGCCCGTCGAGGACGATGAATCCTTCGAACTGAAGCTGCGTCCGCAGCGTTTGCGCGAGTTCATCGGGCAGACGAAGGTCAAGCAGAACCTTGAGGTCGCTATCCAGGCGGCGCGCTCGCGTGGTGAAGCGCTCGACCACGTGCTGCTCTACGGACCGCCGGGACTGGGCAAGACGACGCTGGCAAACATTATCGCTAATGAAATGGGCGTGCCGTTCCAGCAGACTTCCGGCCCCACGTTGCAGATCAAGGGCGATGTAACTGCGATTCTCTCGAACTTGCAGAAGAGCCAGGTGCTGTTTATCGATGAAGTCCATCGCATGCAGCCTGCGCTTGAGGAGTTGATGTATTCCGCGCTTGAAGACTACCGCCTCGACATCATCATCGGGCAGGGGCCTTCGGCGCGAACGCACGTTTTCGAAGTGAATCCCTTCACCTTCATCGGAGCCACCACGCGAGCGGGGTTGCTCTCCGCGCCGTTACGTTCGCGCTTCGGCATTGTGCTGCGGCTGGAGTTCTACACGCACGATGAACTTAGCTACATCGTTAAGCGCTCCGCCGAACTGTTGAGCGTTCCCGTCGATGAGGCCGGCGCGATGGAAATCGCAATGAGATGTCGAGGAACACCGCGCATTGCCAATCGTCTTTTGCGGCGAGTGCGAGACTACGCGCAAGTGCGCGGGGCCGGAAATATCGATAAGCCAACGGCCGAGGCTGCGCTGGAAATGCTGGAAGTGGACCAGCACGGCTTTGACGAAATCGATCGGCGCTTGCTGCTGACGATCATTGAGAAGTATCAGGGGGGGCCGGTAGGCGTGAACACGCTCGCTGCCGCGCTGGCCGAAGAGGCCGACGCCATCGAAGAGATCTATGAACCGTTCCTTATTCAGATTGGTTTTCTGGATCGCACGCCGCGTGGACGCGTAGCCACCATGCGTGCCTACGAACATTTCGGCATCACTCCACCACGCAAGCAGAGCGCACTTTTCTAGAACGCAAACTCCGGTTTTGTGATCCAAAATAGATTCACGTGCGCGCTCCTCTCCCGCTAGTCCCTAAATCGCAAAAACTTTTGCAAAACTTCTCATAAACAGCGCATTTTTGTGCGAAAGTTGCCTAACGAACTCTGGTCGAGTCCGTCTAAAACTGATGCGGGCAGCATAAGATTCCGGGGCCCGTTACAAAGAGGGCAGCTTTGCGTAGTTACCGGCTTGGGATGCTTGTGTTTTTCTGCGCGATTTTTTCAGCGTTCGCTGGCGCGCAGCAGGCCATTGAGTCCATCACGCTGAACGGGGCAGTGAGAGTTCCTCGCCTTTCGAAGCCTCCGGCGATTGAAGACTTCGTTTCCATGCATCCCAGTCGCGACTTCGCCGATGGCAAGATGGCGAAGGTCACGGGCTTCCTCCAGCGCAATCCCACCGACGGCGCACCCGGTACGCAGAACACAGAGGTGTATCTCGGCTACGACGCCCAGAATCTCTACGCTGTTTTCGTCTGTTTCGATTCGGAGCCGAAAAAGATACGAGCGCGTTTGTCCAAGCGCGAGGACGCGGGTGGCGACGAAAACGCCGAAATCATGCTGGACACGTTTTCCGACCAGCGGCGCGCCTATGGCTTCATGTCGAACCCTCTCGGCGTGCAATCGGACGCCATGTGGAGCGAGTCGCAGGGCTGGGACTTCTCGTTCGATACCGTCTGGTACTCGAAAGGTAAGCTGACGGATCAGGGCTACGTGGTCTGGATGGCTATCCCGTTCAGGAGCCTTCGTTTCCCGTCAGGCCCGCAGCAGAATTGGGGCCTGCTTCTCAACCGCGATATTCGACGAGACAACGAAGAAACGTACTGGCCACACTACACGGCGAAAATCGAAGGCCGGATGAATCAGGCCGGCCGCCTCGAAGGTCTTGAAAGCATCTCTCCCGGGCGTAATATGCAATTCACGCCTCATGCCTCGTTCCGGTCCTTCAGGGCGCCTGACCTGCGGGATGAGACCGCTCCACGGTTTGAAAGCAGGACGCTGAAATCAGAATTCGGGCTGGATTCAAAAATCGTCATCAAGGACAGCTTCGTCCTCGACGCGACCGTGAAACCGGATTTCAGCCAGGTCGAGTCCGATGAGGCACAGGTCACGGCCAACCGGCGCTTCGAAACCTTCTTCCCGGAGAGGCGTCCGTTTTTTATCGAGAACTCAAGCTACTTCAACACTCCGATAACACTAGTGTTCACGCGCAGGATTGCGGAGCCTGATTTTGGAGTTCGCCTCACCGGAAAGAAAGGGCCATATTCGCTGGGCATACTTGCGGCCGATGATCGCTCTCCAGGCAAGTCGCTCATAGACGGCGACCCTCTCGTGGATTCGCGGGCCTACTTCGGCGTGGCGCGAGTTCAGCGCGATATTGGCACGCAGTCGACGATTGGCCTTATCTACACCGACCGCGAGTATCTAGGCGAATTCAATCGCGTAGGCGGAGTGGATGGGCGTTTCAAGCTGAACGAGAACTGGGTAGGCACGTTCCAGGCAGTCACCAGTTCCACCCAGTTCACCGATGGAACCACCCAGGCCGGCCCTGCATACACGGCCAGCATTAAGCGCTCCGGACGCAAGTTCAATTACAACGCTAACTTCAACGATACCGGCTCAGGCTTCTTGGCGCAGACCGGATTCTTTCGCCGTCCGGATTACCGGTCTTTTAATCACAATTTCAATTACAGCTTCCGTCCTGAAGGGAAGCGCCTTATCTCGCATGGGCCTTATTTTGGCATCTCGCGTGGCTACGATCATGATGGAGTCCGGCTGAACAGTTACCAGAGTGCCTCGTACAACTTAAACTTCAAGGGCCAGAACCATCTTGAGGCGGGCTTCGGGGCTGGCTCGGAAGGCCTGCGGCCAAGCGATTACGCTTCCATCACGCAGAATACGGAATACTCTACCGATAACAAGTACCTTTACTTCGAAAGCAATTATTTCTCAAAGGCTGGCTTCAACATCAGTCTGGAAGAATCTCACAACCCCAGCTACATCGGCATAGGGCTGGACGATGCTCCCCCGGTTGGCCAGCCTCCCAGGACTGTGCTCGACCGAACGCTCCAGGCCGGGTTCACGCTGAGGCCAACCTCGCAATTGCGCATCAGCAACCGGTACAACTGGGAACAGTTCTTTGACGAGCGGGCGGATCAGAGTCAGCTCGACATGCACATCGTGCGCTCCAGCTGGAACTACCAGTTCAACCGCGAGCTTTCCCTCCGCTTCATCGGACAGTACCAGGCGGGGCTGGCGAACACGGATCTGAGTTTTCTGAAGACGACCAAGCAGTTCAATGCCGACTTCCTCCTCACGTACCTGTTGCATCCCGGCACTGCGCTCTACGTTGGTTACAACAGCAATCTTGCGAACCTGGACCCATCGCTGCGGATGGACGCCAATGGCGATCTACTTCGCCCCCGCAACCAACTTATCAACGACAGCCGGCAGTTCTTCATAAAACTCTCTTACCAGTTCCGCTACTGACCCCTGTTCCATTCTCATTGAGAAGATAAAAGGCGGAGCCGATTGGCTGCGCCCAAGCTGTAGAATCTTGACTCATGTCAGTCGCAATTCGTTCGTTTGCAAAGGTCAACCTGGGGCTCGCCATTGGCGAGCGCCGCGACGACGGCTTTCACGAGCTGCGCACCATCTATCAGACGGTCGCGCTGCATGATGTTTTGCGCGTGGATGTTAGCAAGGGTACCGGGATCGAGATTCGCTGCAAGGACCCGCGCGTTCCCGCGGATGAATCGAATACGTGCTGGCGCGTTGCAGACCGCGTGCTAAAGGCGCTGAAGCATCGCGGCAAGGTGGTCATTCAGATCGAAAAGAGCTTGCCGGTACAGGGCGGAATGGGCGGTGCCTCGTCCAACGCCGTGGCGACGATGTTTGCCATGGAGCGTTCACTGAAGACGGTTCTTCCAGCACAGGAACGGCTGCGCATCGCCGCCGAGGTGGGCTGTGACCTTCCGCTATTCCTGCTCGGAGGCACGGTTTTGGGCTGTAGCCGCGGAGAAGAAATTTACCCCTTGTCCGATCTTCCCGAGATTCCGGTCGTCATCGTCACGCCGGATGTTGGCGTGTCCACTCCTGACGCATTCACACGCTGGGATGAACTGGTAGCGAACGGCAAATTGACTCCCACTGGCAGCTCCGGTACAATCACGGAGTTCAGTCGCTCGGCTTTTGAGTGGTTGAGCAGTATGTCCTTTTCATCCGGTGTTCCTGCCCAGAAGGGTGGGGACCGGGCCGAGACGCTGCTTCTCGACCTTGTCCGAGCCGGGATCGAAAACGACTTCGAAAGAGTCGTCTTTCCAGAGTATCCCGAACTTCGTGACATGAAGCGTGTTTTGGAACGCGAGGGCGCAAAGTATGCCTCGCTTTCAGGTTCCGGATCGACCCTGTATGGTCTTTTCGAGAATCAGGCAGCGGCTGAACAGGCTGCGGAGCGTATGAGAGCCGCTGGCCTGCCGGCGCAAGCGACCAGCACGTTGGCACGCGAGAATTACTGGGCGCAGGTATTTGTTCGCTAGTTCGCTGTTGCCGGTAGCTGCCTGGAACGAAGTTCGCTCCACAGGCGACTGGCTGTTAAGCGCTGGCAACCGCAGTTGGGCGGTCGACTAATGGTAGGTCAAGTGCCTTTGGAGCACTTTGTCTAGGTTCGAATCCTAGCCGCCCAGCCAGACTGTTTTGTAATTCGCACGACGAACTCACGGGTAACAAGCTGAAGGGATTCATGGACGCGGCAGCCACACAGAGCGCAGTTCAACCATTGACCGGAGCACCGGATTCCGCCGCCGAGCGCGCGGAAGCGGGGGACGCCATGGGTACTGTGACAGCCACAGCAGCCGATAAAAAGCCGGATCCGAAGGGCGAGCGTAAGCCCGTTCGCGCACGTCAGGACGACAAATTCAAGATCTTTTGCGGCACGGCAAACCCCGCGCTTGCGAAAGAGATTTGCGACTTTCTGGGTTTGCCGGTAGGTCAGTCGCATCTCACAAAGTTTTCCGACGGCGAAATTTACGTGCAAATACTGGAGAACGTTCGCGGCTCCGATGTTTTCATCGTGCAGCCCACGTGCGATCCAGTCGCGCACAACTTGATGCAGTTGCTGCTGATGATCGACGCGCTCAAGCGCGCCTCAGCCCGGCGCATCACCGTCGTGATCCCGTACTTCGGCTATGCGCGGCAGGATCGCAAGGACAAGCCGCGCGTTCCCATTTCTTCGAAACTGGTAGCGGACCTGCTGACCACCGCGGGCGCCGACCGCGCGCTGGTTGTTGACCTTCATGCTCCGCAGATTCAGGGATTCTTCAACATCCCGGTCGATCACCTGTTTGCTTCGCCGGTCCTGGTGGATTATTTCCGCAAGCTTTCGCTGCCGAATCTTACGGTTGTTTCGCCCGATGCGGGCGGCGTGGAGCGCGCGCGCTTCTTCGCCAAGAAGATGGATTCGGCTTTGGCGATTGTCGATAAGCGGCGCACGGAAATGAATGTTGCCGAGGTTATGCACGTCATCGGCGACGTGAAAGATCGTACGTGTCTGATCATCGATGACATCATCGATACGGCGGGCACACTGGTTAAGACCGTGAATGCGCTGTTGGAGAACGGTGCGCGCGAGGTTTATGCCTGCGCTTCGCACCCGGTATTGTCCGGCCCGGCGTTGGAGCGGATTTCAGGTTCGGCGCTTACTCAGGTAGTGGTAACAAACACCATCCCGCTGAGCGAAGCGGGACGCAATGAGCCGAAGATCAAGGTGCTGTCGATCGCCGGCCTGGTCGCGCGAGCGATCCAGTCGATTCACGAAGAGACCTCGGTGAGCAAGCTGTTTGCTTAGTTGATAGCGGTCTGCGGCCGAGTGCAAAGCTGTGCAAAGAGTTCAGGCGGATTTACCCGCCGGCAAGATTCCGGTTCTGCCGCGCTTAAGCGCATCGGGACTGACGTAAAGGAACGGAATTATGGCAACCGCAATTGGAACAAACATGGTGGAAGCAAAGCCGCGTGTGGCTGGCGATAAGAATGACGCCCGGCGACTGCGCCAGACGGGCATGATCCCGGCCGTGCTGTACGGCGCCGGTCTCGAGCCGCTGGCGGTCAGCGTGGACCCGAAGCAAATGACCCGGATTCTTCATTCAGAAACGGGCCACAACACGATTTTCGATGTCACCGTCGATGGCACCCAGGCCAAGGCGATGATCGTTGACTGGCAGTTTGAGCCAATCAAGAGCTCTCTCCTGCACGTTGACCTCAAACGTATCGCCATGGACAAGGTGCTGCGCCTGAAGGTGCCGATCACCCTGAAGGGCGAGGCTCCCGGCGTCAAGCAGCAGGGTGGCGTTCTCGAGCACGTTCTTCGCGAAGTGGAAATCGAGTGTCTGCCTGGCGACATTCCAAGCCGCATCGATGTCGATATCAGCAACCTGGTTTTCGGCGTGAACATTCGCATTGCGGATCTGCCGAAGAGCGACAAGATCATGTACCTGTCGGACGAGAACGCAATGATCGTCCACCTTACGCAGATTAAGGAAGAAGTTGCTCCTGCTGCTGATGCTGTGGCGACAGAAGTTGCTGCCGGACCTGCCGAGCCCGAGGTCATCAAGAAGGGCAAGCAGGAGACCGAGGAAGCCGGCGAAGAGAAGGCCAAGAAGAAGTAGTGGTCGCGCTCGCGTGCATGCTTTGTCGCGAGCGGCAGATGCTCAAGTCGTAAAGCACCCCTGCAGGGGATTTCTGCAGGGAACCCCTAGAAGGGTGTGGATCGGTGAAGCTGATCGTTGGTCTTGGAAATCCTGGGATCGAGTACCAGTTCACGCCGCACAATATGGGGTTTCTGGCGGTTGATCGAATTGCTGAGCAGTGTGGCGTAGGGGTGGACAACCGGCACTGCCGGTCGTTGACTGGTAAGGGACGGATCGCGGGGCACGGAGTGGTGCTGGCGAAACCGGAAACCTACATGAACCTCAGCGGAATGGCGGTACGCGAGCTGGTGCGCGAGTACGAAGTGGCGCCAGAGCAGGACCTGATCGTGATCTATGACGATCTGGACCTGCCGTTCGGCGGCATAAGAGTTCGGCCGCGCGGAAGCTCGGGAGGCCATAACGGCGTGGAGTCGATCATTGGCGCGCTTGGCACGCAGGAGTTCTTGCGGGTGCGCCTGGGAATTGCGCCGGACCATCCGATGCGGGACGGCGCCAAGTATGTGCTTTCGCAGTTCCGCAAGGTGCAGTACCCGGCGATCGATCAGGCGCTGGACGCGGCGGCACAAGCCGTGACCGTCATCCTGAACGAAGGCGCCTCGGCGGCGATGAACCGGTTCAATCGCAAAGCGGTGAACCAGGACGCACCGGTCGAATAGCCAGCCGAGAGTTGAACGAGATTGCAGCGAGGGAGACGGCGCGGCCGTTCTTCCAGGAGAAGACAGAATGCAGCAACGTACTTATGAAGTGATGTTCATTGTTCGTCCTGACCTGGTCGAAGATGATCTGGATAAGCTCATCTCCACCATCGAGACGAACATCACCAATGCCGGCGGCACGGTCAAGAACACCGAGCGCATGGGCAAGCGCCGCCTGGCCTACACGGTCGGCAAGTTTTACGAAGGCATGTACATCCTGCTAATCGTCGAGGGCTCCGGTAACCTGGTGAAGGAAATCGAGCGCCGTTTCCGCGTGACCGAGCAGGTGATCAAGTACATCACGGTGCGCGTTGACGACGAGCAGAAGCGCTTGGCGAAGGTCAAGGCGTTGCGTGACTCGAAGGTCAAAGGCCAGGGTCGCCAGGCACAGGCCGCCGCGGAAGCTGCAGAAGCAGCTGCCAACGCTGCTGAGTCGGCTCTCCCCAATGCCTGATCGTCCCACGTCGTCCGTCGCCCGCGACAGCTGCTGGCGGCCGGCGCAGTGAGCGAACAAAGATTCAAGCCGTGCGCGAGCGCGGGTCATGGAATTGTCGAGCGATCCGGCCGCGTGCTGGACGCCGTGCCAAGGTGATTGCACCGAGGCTGAGCAAGGCGCGACTGACGCGCCTTCGAAGGAGAGTTATGGCAGACGAAACAACGAAACAGGATTCACCAGCTGTGACCACGAGCGAGACGCCCGCAGCGACACCGACCACGAGCACGGATCGGCCGTCACAGGGCCACACGGGCCGTCCTTCGGGTTCCCGCCCAGGCGGCTCCCGTCCAGCTGGCCAGCGTTCCAGCGGTCCGCGTGAAGGCGGCCGCAAGTTCTTCCGTCGCAAGAAGGTCTGCAAATTCTGCACGGAGAAAATCGACAGCATCAACTACAAGGACGTGCGACTGCTTTCGCAGTTCGTCGCCGAGAGCGGCAAAATTGTTCCTCGCCGCCTCACGGGCGTGTGCACGCCGCACCAGCGGCGGGTCACGGAAGCGATCAAGCAGGCACGCAACATCGCGCTGCTGCCGTTCGCGGCTCGTGTCTGATTCGCGCCGCTTCGGGAGCCGCGTTGGGCTGTTGTCGAGCCGACGCGCGGCGCTGCGGCATGGCGGACGGAGTGTCCCCGAGGACCACGTCCAGCCCCGGCACATTAGGGTGCGGGGACCTCGACAAAATCTCTGAGGAGTTACCGCAATGGAAGTCATTCTGAAAGAAGATGTGGCCAATCTGGGACAGCGCGGCGACGTGGTGAAGGTCGCCGAGGGCTACGGCCGCAATTTCCTGTTGCCGAAGAAGTTGGCCATCGAAGCGAGTGCGGCGAACAAGGCCGTCATTGAGCAGATGAAGGCGTCAGCGGTGCGCCGTGCGGCGCGCGAGCGGGGCGATGCCGAGGCATTGGCGAAGCAGTTCGATGGCGTCAGCCTGCACTTTGTTCGCAAGTCCGGCGAGCACGATCAGCTGTTTGGATCCGTCACTTCGTCTGACATCGCGCACGAGCTTGAGACGCGCGGCTTCAACGTGGATCGTCGCAAAATCCAGGTCGAAGAACCGCTGAAGACGCTGGGTGAGTTCGCGGTTAACATCAAGTTGCATCGCGACGTGACGACGCAGGTGAAGGTCACGATTACGAGAGACTTAGAAGAGGCGTAGTTTCATCCGCCGGACGCCCGGTAGTTGAACCTCGCACATATTCCGTCCCCACGGCGGACGAGGCGCTTTTTGCATCCGGACCGGTCTTGCCCGAGGCAAGCTCCGGTCCTTTCTTTTTGGAATCAGCTATTTACAGATTTCTTTTCAGAGTGCATTCTTTGGCTCTAAGCGTAAAGAAAGTTGACAAGAACCGAACTGCTGTTCCGGAGTTGTAGCCAGCCTCGAGATAAGCTGCTAACGGAACTACCACTTTTCCGTCCAAATAGTTGCAGGCATGAGTATTTGCTTGCGATTCCGGCTCGAAGGTGCAGCAGTCATGCCAGCCCAAGCGGTGGCAGTCCCGGTCATTACCAGAATCACGGGACGAGGTTCCGTAACGACATCCCGCAGGGAACTTATGGTTGGGCAGAGCCTAAGCCGCATCAATGATGCGGAACTAATCCGGGCGGCACAGCGCGGCGACCGTGCTGCTTTCGAAGAACTCGTTCGCCAGTACGACCATGCTGTGCTGCGGCTTGCACTGCATCTGACGGGTTCCGAGCAGGACGCAAAGGATATTTACCAGGAAGCATTCCTGAAGGCCTACCGCAACATGGGTAGCTTCCGGTTCGAGTGCTCTTTCTATACCTGGATTTATCGCATCGTCACCAATCTCTGCCTCGATCACCTGCGGAAGCGGCAGGTGCGCAAGGAAGATGCGCCGGTCACTACCGATTCGCACGGAGAGGAATACAACCTCCTCGATCAGGTTGCCGACGATCGCTCCGGCGCCAGTCCCGAGCGTGATCTTATGAGGCGCGAGTTGGGCGCGCGCATCGCCAAGGCGCTTGAGAAGCTCACGCCGCGCGAGCGCATGGTATTCGAGATGAAGCATTACCAGGGTTTAAAGCTGCGGACGATCGGCGATGCCCTGAATACGACGGAAGAGACGGCCAAGAACACGCTTTTCCGCGCTACGCAGAAATTGCGCGCGGCGCTGTCCGACATGAGATAGGTAGGCTGGATCTATTTAGAAGGTTTATAGCTGGACTGAGGCTGTCTGGGCATTTGAGGCTTTTATGAATTGCGAGTGGGTGAAAGATAACGTAACGCTCTACCTCTACGACGAGTTGCCGGACGACGCGCGCCACGAATTGGAGCAGCATGTCGGCCGCTGTCGCGAATGCGCGGCGGAGTTGGAGGGCATTCGTAAGTTTCACGGCAGCATGAACCAGCTTCCGCAGCTTGAGGTCACGCCGAACCTTCTAGCGTCGGCCCGCATGAGGTTGCAGGAAGAGTTGGAAACGACGGAACAGGCACACGGATGGCGCCGGTTCACTTTCGATCCGTTTGCCTGGCTGGCTCAAGTGCGCTTCTCTCCGGCGCTCGCAACCGTCATTTTTATTGTTGGCTTCGGTGGCGGCGTGGGAACCATGTATCGCATGGCCGCGAACGGTCGAGTCGCTCCCACCGTGTACACCCCCGAGCAGCACACGGCATCGGCTATTTCAGGCATACGCAGCGTCACGCAACAGCCCGGCTCGGACAATGTTCAGATTCAGTATGAAAAGACGATCCCGCAGCAGATGCAAGGATCGGTGAACGATCCAGAGATTCAGGAGCTGCTGCTGTACGCAAGCCGCAGCAATTTCAACTCCGGCGTTCGCATGGATTCGATCGATCTGCTCACGCAAAAGCCAGACGATGCTCGGGTTCGCGAAGCCCTGGTGTTTGCGCTGCGATATGACAGCAATCCCGGAGTTCGCTTGAAGGCCATGGAAGGCCTCGCGAACTCGGTGAAGCAGGACATTCGCGTGCGCAACGCCATTCTGGAAGCGCTGCTGAATGACAACAATCCAGGCGTACGTTCCGGCGCGCTACACGCACTGGAGCCAGTGAAGGCCGATACCAGCGTTCGGCAGGCATTGCAGCAGTTGGCGCAGGAAGATCCGAGCACATTCATTCGTGGCGAGTCGCGACGTCTGCTGGCGTCCCTGCCGCAGATCGACTAAAGCACTGGCTGTACGGAGGAAGTTTTGATCACGTGTCCACAACTCGAGAGCGCGCTGCGCGTGCGGCTGAGCGGAGCTAAACGGGTGCTGGCAATTTCGCTGGTGCTCGTGGCAGCCGTGCCGGCTGTGGCGCAGCAGTCCCGCGTTTACCGCGACGGGCGTTCTTGGGTGGAAGAAAGCAACGGGACTTTGCCGCAGTCGCGCACCCTGCGCGTGAGTTCGCATCTAGGCAACATACGGGTGCAAGGCGGCAAGCAAATTATCAAGTGGGTTGTCATAAAGCGTGCCTTCGCCACAACGGAGCAGCAAGCGCGGCGCCAGTTCGAACGCATGCGCGTCGGCGCGGGCCGCAAGGTCGACGGAGGATTCCTACGTGCCGACTTCGTCGGCGCGCACCCCACGCGTTTCGCCGCAGATATCTATGTGGAAGTGCCGCGTGATATGGAATCCGTCTATCTGGACAGCAAAGCCGGCAACCTGGTCGTGGTTGGAACGACGGCGCGGGTCGACGTCGCAACCCAGGCTGGCTCGATCAGCGTAGATGACGTCGCCGGTTCCGTGCGTGCTCACACTGCCGGGGGCGACATACAGATCGGCAACGTAGGTGGCCGCGTCGGAGTGAAAAGCGGCGGAGGGAATGTTGCGATCAACAGCACCAAAGCACGCTCCGACGTATTTACCTCGGGTGGCAATATAAGCATCGGCAGCACCGCGGGAGCGTCGGTGCGGACCGAGGCGGGCAGCATCGAAGTGCAACATTGCGCTGGCGACCTGCTGGCTAAGACCGCGGGCGGCACCCTCGAACTCGGCGATGTGCTGGGCAACGCAGTGCTGGACAACGGCGGCGGCAACATCCGTCTCGGCGGGGCGCGTGGACGCGTGATGGCCACAACCGTCGGCGGAAACATTCAGCTCTTCAAACTTTCGCAAGGCGCGCAGGCGCAGACCGGCGCGGGCACGATCACGGTTGAATTGATTGGCAGTCGCGGTGGATTTGCCGAATCATTCCTGCGCACCAACGCTGGCGATGTACTGGTGTATTTGAATGCAGCGGTACCTCTGACGGTACATGCGGCGAGCGAGATGGCCTCGGGCCGCGGCATTCGCACGGATTTTCCGGAGTTGAAAATCACCACCGAAGGCGGCGAGTTCGGACCGAAGACGATGTATGCAGATGGAATTCTCAACGGCGGCGGACCTGTGCTTAAGGTTCGAACCACCATCGGGCAGATTGAATTCCGAAGGACAAAGTAGGAGGGATACGATGCGAAAAGGAATTCTAACTAGCTTGATGATTGTGATGATGCTGACCGCATCAGCAGCGGTGGCGGGAACTTGCTTTCTGGAGACGCAGGGCCGCGATGATGAGCCCCGGGTTTTCATGAGCGGCAGCGGTTCTTACATGGGTGTCAGCGTACGTGACGTAACCTCTGACCGGGTTGCTGAGCTGAAGCTGAAAGAAGAGACTGGCGCCGAGGTCGTTGCGGTGGACCAGGACGCTCCCGCAGGCAAAGCGGGATTGAAAGAAAAGGACGTCATCGCCAGCTTCAACGGCCAGAAGGTGGAAAGTGCAGAGCAGCTACGGCGCATGATTCACGAAGTTCCGGCAGGGCGCAATGTCACACTTAGCGTGAGCCGCGATGGCCAGCTCATGAACGTGCAGGTCACGCTGGGTGCCCGCAGGCCCGCAGCCAAGATCGGCAAAGCAAAGAACAATGCCTTTCCTCCCATGCCCCCGATGGCGCCCATGGTTGGCGACATCGATATCCCATCGTTCAATGTGATGGTACAGACGTCCACCCGCAGCGGCATCATGGTCGAAAACCTTACGCCGCAACTTGCGGACTTCTTCGGTGTCAAGAGTGACGCACGCGGCGTGCTGGTGCGCTCCGTGGAGAAGGGCAGCGCCGCTGAAGCCGCAGGCCTCAGGGCTGGCGATGTCATCGTTCGCGTCGACAAGGAAAAGATTGCCGATGTCGGCGACTGGCGCCGTGCGATTCGAACGCGCACCGGAGCGACGCCGTTGGGTATCGTCCGCGACAAGCGCGACCAAACCATCTCCGTCGTCTTTCCTGTGCGGAAAATGCGCGGAGCGCTGTTCAACGCCGATGATTTCGATATCGATTTCGATGACATCAAACTCCAGCTAGAGCGTCTGGGCCCTCAGATTGAGCGCGAGTCCAAACGCATTGCCATGCTGGTGAACGACGACGTCATGAGAAACGTCGATGTAAGCAAGACGCTGAAGCAGGTTCGCGCTGCAACCGAGAAGGCGATGGCTGCGCGTCAGAAAGACATCGAGAAAGCGCAGAAGGAAGTCGAACGCGCCCACGAGCAGATGCGGAAAGCTTTTGAACAACAAATGCAGTAGTCCTACACGTTTTGCCTCCTGATGAAAAAGCGCGGCTCAGGCCGCGCTTTTTCATCAGGATTAAGGGGATATATCAGCCGTTGGCGCCGCTAACCTCGGCGATGGTTGCCGACTGCACGCGGTTTCGCCCTTTCTGCTTGGCCACATAAAGTGCTGCATCGGCGGCGCGCACCAGTGCGTCACGCGTTTCGCCATGCTGGGGATATTCCGCTACGCCGATGCTGATGCTGATCCTGCGCGGCACACCCGGGAAATGCCATCCCTCGACGGCACGCCGCAGTTTCTCCGCCACTGCCAGGGCGTTCTCTCCTGTCGTCGCCGGTACAATGACCGCGAACTCTTCCCCCCCGAAGCGGCACGCCGCGTCCACTTTTCGCAATTGCTGCGCAAAGATGTTGGACACTTCACGCAGGACTTCATCGCCCAGCAGATGTCCGAACTCGTCGTTCACAAGCTTGAAGTTGTCGATGTCGATCATCAGGACGGACAAGCCGCCGGCATACCGCGAGGCGCGGTCCATCTCCTCCAGAATCCTGACTTCGAAATGCCGGCGATTGAACATGCCCGTCAGTCCATCGCGATAGGCAAGTTGTCTGACCTTCTCGACCTGTGCCGCATTGTGAATCGCGGTAGCGACAATGTCGGCGACGGATTCCAGCGCCTGCACATCGGCGTGCTGGAAAGCCTCCGCACGCGAACTGTGACACATCAGCAAGCCCAGCTTTTCTCCTGACGAAGCAAGCGGGAGGCTAACCTCCGATTTCGTCTCCGAGAGACACTGTGATGAGTAGGAACTGCTCGTAGTGTCGTTTACGATGACCGTGCTCCCCGTGTCGATTGCGTGGGCGGCGCATCCCGGTTCCGTGGCGAGCACGTCATCTTCTGCCAGACGCGGCGTCAGTGTGCCATCATGCGCGCGGAGCACCAGGCGGCCTTCTTCATCCCGCAGAAAAATGACCACGTGATCCAGTGGAAACGATTGCAGGAGGAGTGAGCAGACTTTCTTTAGCAGCACGCCAAGTTCAAGGACGGCGCTGGCCTGTTTCGCGATAGCGTTGATTGCTTCAAGTTGAGCGGCGCGGCGCTGTTCCAGCGAATAAAGCTGTGCGTTTTGCAAGCCAATGGAAGCCTGGGTCGAGAACAGGGTCAGCAAGTCCACGGTCTCCGCATCGAAGTGGTCCAGTTCGCTACTCTGGCAATCCAGCACGCCAACCACTTCGTCGCGCACCATCAGCGGAATAGCCAGCTCGGAACGCGTGTGCGGCATACCCGCTATGTAGCGTGAATCCAACAAAACGTCCGGCACATAGAGTGGACGCTTGATCTTGATCGCAGTTCCCGTAATGCCTTCGCCGACCCGGATCTTCGCATGGCTCTGGTGGCCCTCCTCGCCGAACTGGGCGCGGACGTGGAGTTCCTGGGTGTTGCGATCGAGCAGGAGAATGGCGCCGCTCTGCAGGCGGAAGTAGTCCCGTGCTATCGCGAGGATCTGGTTGAGCACCTCGTCGAGATCAAAGGTGGACAGAACGGCCTGACTCGCGTCGTACAGAATAGCGACTCTTTGCATAACTGGACTCTGGCAAGGGACCCGGGGGGCGGGAGAGATAGTGTACCTCAAGTCCGGCTTGAGCTCCGCTTTTTCCGTCGCCGCAGAATCAGTTCGATGAGGCCGTAGATGACAAGGCAGACCCATGCATCGATCAAAAGCCCCAGATCGAGTCGAAACGGCCGATGGCGGCCACTGGCAGGAAGTATCGGTACCATCAGCAAAAAATAGACAGCGTTCCCAATCAGGACAGCGGCCAGCGATTTCAGCGTATTTACAAGCACGCACTGTTGGACACCGCAGCAGGCACAATTGGTTTTACGCAACAGCCCGATCAGCCCGAACCTGCCCGAAAACCCGCGATTTGCGTGAGGATTTGGGAATCGAGTTTCGTTCGCCGTCGCGCCTCTTGTATCCTCAATTGCGATGCTCGAACTCACTACATCCGTTCAATACGTGAAGGGGATTGGTCCGCGTGTTGCGGAGGCACTCGCGGTGAAGGGCATCGCAACCGTTGAGGACCTGCTCTATTACCTGCCTTTTCGCTACGAAGACCGCATCAACCCGCGAACCGTCGCCGAACTGCGGCCGGGCGAGATGGTAAGCGTCATCGCCGAGGTCCGCACCGCAGGCCTGTTTCGCACCCGGGGCGCGCCCTTGTTCCAGATGACCGCAGGGCAGGGCCGCGCTTCTCTCTCGTGTCTCTGGTTCCACGGCGCGTATCTGAAGGACGTCTTCCAGCCGGGTCAGATGGTCGCTTTGTACGGCAAGGTGGAAGAGAAAAGTTCGGGGCGCGGCGGACTGCAGATGATCCAGCCCCAGTTCGAAATCCTGCACGACCCGGCGGATACGAAGGGTGCGTCAGAGGAGGAGCAGATGCGGGGATCGCTTGAGATTGGCCGCATCGTTCCTATCTACGAAGCCACCGGCAAGCTCACGTCGCGCTGGTTCCGTCGAGTAATTCACGGGGCATTGCAGAACTTGAGCGACGACGTCGTGGATGCGATTCCCACCGTCGTACGAGCGCGCATGGGACTGGCTCCGCGCCGTGAGGCATTCTTCCAGGCGCACTGGCCCGATCCCGGCGAGAGCTTCGCCGACCTGCTATCTGCGCGCACCCCGGCGCACGTTCGCCTCATCTTCGAGGAGCTATTCTTTCTCGAACTTGGACTCGAACTGAAGCGTCGTCGCGTGCGCCAGCAGAACGGCATCGCTTTCCACATCGATGATCGTGTGCGCTCGGCGATCAAGCGTATCCTGCCGTTCCATCCCACCACGGCACAGAAGCGCGTGCTCAAAGAGATTGCCACAGAAATGCGCGAGCCCAGTCCCATGCGGCGTCTTTTGCAGGGCGACGTCGGCTCGGGCAAAACCATCGTCGCATTCCAGGCTGCGATCATCGCCATTGAGAACGGCTACCAGGTCACGATCATGGCGCCGACCGAGATACTTGCAACACAGCACTTCCTCTCCGCGCGCCGCATTCTGGAGAAGGCCGGATACCGCATCGTTCTGCTGACCGGTTCGCTTGATCCTGAGCGAAAGCGCAGCACGCAACGCCACATCGCGTCCGGCGATGCGCAACTGGTGATCGGCACACACGCCGTTTTGCAGGAGAAAGTCGAGTTTGCCAAGCTCGGACTCGTCATCGTCGATGAGCAGCATCGCTTCGGCGTCATGCAACGGCTCAAGCTCATGCGCAAGGCGAACCAAGGGGTGCCGGACACGCTGGTCATGACCGCAACCCCCATTCCGCGAACGCTTGCGTTGACGCTGTATGGCGACCTCGACGTCAGCGTGCTCGACGAACTTCCTCCCGGACGGACTCCGATCACAACGCGCCGCGTATCGGACGAGCGCTCCGAAGAAGTCTGGGCCTTCGCGCGCAAGGTCGTCGCCGCGGGCCAGCAGGTATACGTCGTCTATCCCGTGATTGAGGAGGCTCCGAGCGAAGACAACAAGGATGGTGAGGAGTCGGGTGGTGCGCAGTCGAAAGAAGGGCGCGTACAGCTCAAGGCTGCTATCAAGATGTACGAGGAACTGAGCCGGAGCGTCTTCCCGGACCTCAAGGTTGGACTATTGCACGGGCGCATGGACGCCGATGAGAAAGAGATCGCGATGCGCCGTTTCCAGCGCGGGGAAACAAACGTCCTGGTTTCCACCACCGTGATCGAAGTCGGTGTCGATGTCCCGAACGCCACACTGATGATCATCGAGCACGCCGGACGTTTTGGCCTGTCGCAGTTGCACCAGTTGCGCGGGCGCATCGGCCGTGGCAGCGCCCGGTCTTACTGCATTCTGATGACTGGCACCAAGGTCAGCGAAGAAGCTGAGCAGCGGCTGGACACCATGGTCAGCACCACGGACGGATTCGCCATCGCCGAGAAGGATCTTGAGCTTCGCGGCCCGGGAGAGTTTTTCGGCACCAAACAAGCAGGTATGCCGACCTTGCGCGTTGCCAACCTTATCCGCGACCGCGAACTGCTGGAGGCCGCCAAACGTGAAGCTCGCGCAGTGATGGAAGGCCCCAACGCGGAGATTTCGCAAGAGGAGCAGACGCGGGCGCTCAGGTACTTGCAGTCACATTGGAATCGACGATACGGGCTGGTCGAAGTCGGGTAATCAATCGGCAATGGAGCGGAGGGGCCTTCGACTCCGCGGCCTCGCCGCTTCGCTCAGGAAAACGAGGTTTCGCGGTATTCACTCTGTGTCGGAGCGCATAATATTTGGAGCGCCAGCGTGGTGACTTGCCATAAATCGGCGCACGCCTGACACTGGTTGCTTCAACGTGAAGACCACTTCAAAATCGGATCTATTCCGCAAGCTTCCATCGGTCGATGAGTTGGTGCGCAGCGAGGCCGTCGCTGAACTCTGCGCTCGTGAAGGACGCACCGTCGTCATAGAGGCTGCGCGAACAGTGCTCGAACGCCTGCGGTCGGAGATCGCTGCCAGCGCCGTCGATGACGCGAGACTCGAGTTGGCAATAGGAGGACTCGCGGAGGCCGTGGAGCGCGAAGTGCTTCAGGCGTTTGCGTATTCTCTGCGCCGCGTCATCAACGCCACCGGTGTTGTGCTCCACACCAATCTCGGACGCGCGCCACTCGGCGCTGCGGTCCTCGAACATGCGCACGAGATTGCGGAAGGCTACTCGAACCTCGAGTTCGACATCTCCGCCGGTGAGCGCGGCAAGCGCGACGTTCACGTGGATCGCGTCTTCCGTCAGATTTTTGCGAACGTGCCACGGCCGCTCTCGACCATCGTCGTCAACAACAACGCCGCAGCCGTACTGCTGTCGCTAAGCGCGCTGGCGGAAGGCGGCGAAGTCATCGTTTCTCGTGGTGAGCTGGTAGAGATTGGCGGCTCGTTCCGCATCCCGGATGTCATGGCGAAGTCCGGCGCTGTCCTGCAAGAGGTTGGCACAACGAACCGGACCAGGCTCGCGGATTATGAGCGCGCCATCACTGAACGCACGCGGCTGCTCTTGCGCGTACACCGCTCGAATTTCCAGATCGTTGGCTTCACCGAACAGCCGTCGCTTTCCGAACTGGCCGCGCTCGGCCGCAAACACAACATCCCCGTCATGGAAGACCTCGGCAGCGGCGCGCTGGTCGATCTGCGTACCTTCGGCGTGCCGGAAGAACCGAACGTCTTTGACAGCCTCCAGGCAAGCGTGGACGTTGTGACCTACAGCGGGGACAAGCTGCTGGGTGGGCCGCAGGCAGGATTGCTCACCGGCGCGCCGGAACTGATCGCCCGCATCCGAACCAACCCGCTGTTCCGGGCGCTTCGCGTAGACAAGCTCATCTATGCCACGCTGGAGGCGACACTGCTTGCCTATGTTCGCCAGCAGTACGATGCGATTCCCGCTCTGCGCATGATCGCGCTTGATGCCGTCGAAATACGGGCGCGCGCCGAAAGACTGGCTCAGGCTTTCCGCCCGCTCGACCGCGTGCAGGCTGAGGTCCGCGATGGCGTGTCGGTCATCGGGGGCGGAGCGGCGCCGGGTTCGACGCTGCCGACGGCTGTGCTCGCCGTCACCGTTGCAAATTACAGTGCAGATGAACTGGCGGCTGCGCTTCGCTCGAATGAGCCGCCGATTATTGCGCGCGTTGAGGATGACCGTGTGCTGCTCGATCTGCGAACAGTCGATCCTTCCGAAGAAGCTGCCATCCGCGCAGCCATTGAGCGCATCGCCAGCTAGCAGTGGCCGTCGTTTACACCATCGGACATTCCACGCGCACGCTGGATGAATTGATTGACGTGCTGAAAGCGCACTCGATCTCCACGCTTATCGATATACGCGCGTTTCCGGCATCGCGCCGCCTGCCACATTTCCATCGAGAGGTTTTGGAACGCGCACTGCCCGAAGCAGGGATTCGATACCTGTGGATGCCCGAGCTGGGCGGCCGTCGCAAGAAGATCCGCGACGACTCACCGCACACGGAACTTCGCAGCCAATCTTTTCGCAACTACGCCGACTACATGCTCACGCCCGAGTTCGCCGCCGCGGCACGGCGCGTGCTCGCGCTCGCCAGCGAATCCAATACGGCCATCATGTGCGCCGAGCGGATGTACTTCCAATGCCATCGGATGATGGTGTCTGACTACTTCGCCGCACACGGACACGAAGTGCGGCACATCATCGACGCGGTTCCGCCTCGCACGCACAAACTCACGCGTGAAGCGCACCTAGTGGGCGGGCAGCTGCTCTACAACGCAGAGAGCTTGTTTTAACCGGCGGGAGAGATGGAGCAAAGGGCGATGTACCTCAGCAGCCTGTAAAGTCGCCTCTTCAGTCTGACTTAACGGCACGCCTGAAGCCGTGCCCCTTCAAAGACTCGAGCTTTTCAGCCGCATGTAAAACCGCTACAAATCACAAGCTCCCACCGCAGGTCTGAGGGCCGGCTCGAATCTTTCATCGCCTGATGGCATGCCAGCGGCATGGTACTGAAGGTGAAAGGGCGGCTCTTGGGCCGCCCTTTGAACTCCGGATGCTTGTCTTAAAGAACCTGAACGTTTTCTGCCTGCCAGCCCTTCGGTCCTTTGACGACGTTGAACTGCACTGCCTGACCTTCCTGTAGAGTGCGGAAGCCGCCCGCGCTCTGGATGGCGGAGAAGTGCACGAAAACGTCCTCTCCATTCTGGCGGCTGATGAAGCCGTAGCCCTTCGCGTCATTGAACCACTTCACTGTGCCTTGTTCCATGTTGCTTTCCCTCATTGAAAGTAGCTGAGGTGAATCGGGCGATGCAGGCAGGAGACTGTTTGCTTCGGGGGACCCGGTCACTTGCATAACCGGGGCTGCGTTCAGATACTGCCGTACTGCGTCGATCACTCGAGCGCGCATATCGTACTCCAGCCTTGGAAAAAATGCACCAGCCGCGTGGCAACGCAACGCTCTTCAAGAGATAGTGGTCAGGCGGCCAAATGGCTTGCGATCAATGTGTTACCTTGCTTTATTCTGGATGTAGTTGCTTCAACTGTGAGCTCAAATGATTGTTGGAATGGGAGTGGATGTGACAGAGGTGGCGCGCATGGAGGCGGCCATCGCTCGTTTCGGACAGCGCATCTTGCAGCGCCTTTTCACCGAAGCGGAAATTCATTATTGCGAATCGAAGCTCAACAAGTTTGAGCGCTATGCCGGACGATTTGCCGCCAAAGAAGCTGCTATGAAAGCGATCGGCACAGGTTGGAAGCGCGGCGTCGCATGGCGCGACTTCGAGGTGAGGCGCGAACCCTCAGGCCGTCCAACAATCGGTTTCAGCGGCAAGGCTGCGGAATTTGCGCATAAGCTCGGAGTACGGCGCGCATCTATCTCTATTTCTCACACCGAGCAGATGGCGATTGCGCAGGTCATTCTGGAAGACTGACGACCGCCTTGCGCGTAACAGACGCTGAAAATCACAGCAGCGATTGATCTTCAGCGGCTTTACAGGCTGCTGAAAAGTCATGCTGGAAGTCTGTCGTTGTTCCGTGCCCTTGACGAAAAGGCAGATTCGGGGCGGGCGCAATTCTCAACCTATTCGCCGAGGACACGATACGTGAACCCAACCGATTTGCGCACTGAGCAGCCCAGGCAAGTTGTGGCAGAACTCTCACGCGGCAAGTTGATGGTCTCGATTGCGATCGTGAGCTTTGCCGCGCTTTTGCTCGAACTCTCGCTGACGCGACTCTTTTCCGTAGTGCTCTTCTATCATTTCGCGTTCCTCTCCATCTCCGTGGCGCTGCTCGGCCTCGGAGGAGGCGGCGTGTTCGCTTACGTGCGACGCAGCACGCTGGCCCGTTACGACCTTCGTCAACTCGGGACAAGCGTTTGTCTCATCAATGCCATCTCCATGGTCGGCGTGCTCTGGACAGTGCTGCACACTCGCGCTGAACTTGGGCTCACCTACGGGAACTTCTTTCGCCTTACGGCCATGTATCTCACGGCAGCGGTCCCGTTCTTCTTTACAGGGCTTCTGTTCTCGGTTGTATTCGCGCGTGAATCGCGCCGGGTCACAAGTCTCTATGGTGCCGATCTTGTTGGGGCGGCATGCGCATGCCTGCTGACTGTCCCACTGCTCAACCTGGTGGGAGGGCCTAATGCCGTGCTTGCGGCGGCTTTCTCCATGGGAGTTGCGGGAGTGCTGTGGGCCGGCACTACGGGGCTGAAGGCGGCGTCGATGAGTGCCGCAGTGCTTCTGCTCGCGCTCATCGCATTCAACCATTCCGGAAGTATCTTCGACATCATCTACGCCAAGGGTTTGTATCGCGATCCGCAGTCGGTTGAGTTCGCGCGCTGGAACGCCATCTCGCGTATAGAGGTGGATCGCTGGGGCATGGCGAAGGCCATCGTTATCGATGCCGATGCTGCTACCTACATCATGAATGCCGACCCGCACTCGGGCCAAGCGACGGAAGGAGCGTCGAGCGTGATGTCGGCTGCGCCGTCGGTGGTGAACGTTCTAAGGCCGGAGGGCGACTTTGCAATCATCGGTCCGGGCGGCGGAGTGGACGTACTACGAGCGGTCGCGAACGGCAGCCAAAACGTGACTGGCATCGAGATCAACCCCATTATCGCCAACGACGTTATGCGCGGCCGTTACGCCGAATACGCCTATCACCTGTATGAACGCCCCGAGGTTCACATCCATGTCAGCGATGGGCGCTCGTTCGTGCGCAACTCGCGCGATCGCTATGACGTAGTGCAGATGACGTTGGTGGATACCTGGGCTTCCACGGCAGCCGGCGCTTTCGCCCTCAGTGAGAACAGTTTGTACACGGTCGAGGCTTTCCGCGAGTACTTCGAGCACCTGAAGCCGGATGGCATGGTCGCCATCACGCGCTGGGAGTTCAAAAATCCTCGTGAGGCATTGCGCGTCGTCTCGGTCGCCATGGAGACTCTGCGCAGCATGGGCGTAGGCGATGTGAGCCAGCACTTCTTTGTCGTATCCGATGGGCTGCTTAACGAGGATGGCCGTCCCGTACTCGTCTTGGCCAAGAAGTCGCCCTTCACGCACGCGGAAGAGCGCGGCGTCCTTGAGCACCTGGAGCGCAATCCCAACCTGGCGCTTATCTATTCGCCCTGGGACCACACGCGGAGTGCCGGAGTGCATCCTGTGGACACGCGCTTGCGTTGGAATCCATTCACGGCGCTCATCGTCTCCAACGATGCTCACGAGTTTGCCGAGAAATACGCCTACAACGTAGGCCCGGTGCATGACGATGCGCCGTTCTTTTTCTTCACCATGAAGCTTGGACAGATGTTCGGCACCGGCTCAGGTTTGCAGAGGGGTATCGACTGGAAGGTAAACCTTGGCGTGGTCGTACTCGGCATGGTGTTGTTGATTTCTTTGCTTGCCGTCGCGGTGTTCCTGATTCTGCCTTTGGCGCTGCATGCCCCGTCGCGAGGAGAAAGCGTCTGGCGACTGCTGTACTTCGTGCTCGTCGGGCTTGGCTACATCGTGGTGGAGATTGCGCTCATTCAACGCTTCGTCCTCTTTCTCGGCCATCCAACCTATGCACTGACGGTCGTCGTCTTCCTGATGCTGCTCTCAAGCGGCATTGGGAGTTTGCTCTCGCGTCGGTGGTTGGAGAACCCGCGCAACGTGTGGCGTGTGGCGGTTGTGATCGCCGTGGCGCTCGCGGCGTATGTGATTGTCTTGCCGCGCGTGCTGGCCATGGGCGTAGGCCTGCCGTTTACCGCAAAACTGGTGGTATCGGCTTGCTTGCTGGCGCCGCTTGGACTGGCGATGGGAATGCCGTTTCCGAGTGGACTGCGGGCGCTCTCGGCGGCGGGGGAAAGCGGCGGCAGCGTAGAGTGGGCATGGGCGATGAATGCCGCATCCAGCGTACTCGGTTCGGTGCTTGCCATGGTCATAACGATTCAGTGGGGATTATCCGTAACGTTGGCGTTTGGAGCAGTCACGTACATGGCTGCGGCCGCGCTGACCAGGACATTTCCGCATTGGCGTGTGGAGTGACGCTGTGGAGCTTCCGGGCAAGTGACGTTCTGAAATTCATCTGTTATGATGCGCTGCTTATCAAACGATTGGGGGAAGTGTGCCTAGTCAGAAACAGGTGCGATGGGCCCAGCTACGGGTCGGGTTGACGGTTCTGTTTGCCAGTATCACGTTGGCGGTTCTTGTCTTCCTTATGACCGGTACCCAGGGGCTCTTCACCAAGAAACTGACGCTACTCGCGTACGTGGACAATGCCGGAGGACTGCGCACGGGTGCGCCCGTCCGCCTGCAAGGCGTAGATGTCGGTAACGTTGTGGAGATACGGGTCGTGCCTGAGCACGCACCCACCGCTGTCGAGATCAAAATGCGGGTCAGCACCAAGAGCGGATATAACAAGTTCATCCGCAAGGACACAGCCGTAGTTCTCAGCACGGCCGGAGTTCTCGGAGAAACCTTTGTCGACCTCGACAGCACGCAGGCCAAAGGCGAACCGGTCGTAGACGGTGACACGTTACGTTCGCGCGAGGTTGCGGATATCCAGGATGTGGTGCGGTCCAGCCAGAGCACGTTGCAAAATGTCGACGTACTGCTCAGGCGCGCAGATCGCATCATGGCGTTTGTTGAAGGCGGTGAGGGCTCCGTAGGAAAGCTTATTTACGACAAGGCGCTCTATAACAATCTCAACAACTCCGTGAACCAGGTGCAAACCTTGCTTAACGATATCAACGCCGGCAAGGGTAGCATTGGCAAACTGCTCAAGGATGACGAGCTATATGCCCGAGCGAACAACTCGGTTGACCGCCTCAGCAAGATGATGGACGACATCGATAAGGGGCAGGGCACCATAGGCAAACTCGTCAAGGATCCCACGCTCTATAACAATGCCAACCAGACCATCGGCAAGGCCAACGAGTTGGTAGACCAAATCAACCAGGGCAAAGGCGCGCTCGGAAAGTTCGCGCGTGATGAGGAGTTTGCCCGCAAGCTCGACAGCACGATGACCAAGCTGGCTTTGATCACCGACCGGTTGGAGGCCGGCGAGGGCAGCGCAGGAAAGCTCTTGCGTGATCCTTCGGTCTACAACAACGTCGACCAGATGCTGGTGGAAACGCGTGGGCTGGTAAAAGCAATCCGTGAGAATCCGAAGAAGTACCTGACAATTCGCTTCCACATCTTCTGAGCGGTCTGTCGTGACCGCGAACCGTTGAGTCCGCGTGCAGATTGCTGAGAACTTCGCGCATGAGGAAGATATGGAGCTGCATGTTTGTAAGAAGCCTAACCGCGAGCCTTCGGGTTCGCGGTTATTGTTTTAAGGCCGCTAACGCTTATTGGGTATGCGCGTCGAACAATCGTTTCTACGCTTTGGGCCATGATTTTCGTCAGCTTTCATAACTCTTGCAATACATTATTGTCGCAGCACATAAAGCTAATCACAGCAGTTTGAAGCTCAGACGAATGAAGGTTTGAGCGATTCGAGGAATGTATGCGCTCTTTCAAGTTTGTAGCAGTTCTATTGCTGGCCACGGGGTCCGTGCTAACGGTGGCACAGACCGCCCCGGCGCAATCGCAAACCGCCAAAGCTCCTATCAGTTTCGATACAACGGCGATGGACAAATCCGTAGATCCCTGTAACGACTTCTTTGAGTTCTCCTGCGGTGGTTGGCGGCGCGCAAATCCCGTCCCCGGCGACAAGTCGCGTTGGGGACGCTTCCAGGAATTGGGTGAGTACAACCTCAGCGTGCTGCACGGATTGCTGGAGAAGGCGATCGAGCCCGGCAACCACTCCGCTATCGAGCAGAAGGTGGGAAACTTCTACGCTGCCTGCATGGACGAGAAGGCCGTTGATGCCCTGGGTGCAAAGCCACTGCGACCGGAATTCGACCGCATTGCAAAGATCAAGACTCGCGCCGATGTGCTCGCGCAGGTAGCTCACATGCAGAGCGTAGGCATTCCGGCTCTGTTCGGCTTCGGAGCCAGCCCGGATATGCACGACGCCAAGCAGACCATCGCGAGCGTCAGCCAGGGCGGCCTCACCCTTCCGGACCGCGACTACTACCTGAAGAACGATCCGAAATCGATTGAAACCAGGGAAAAGTATCTCGAACACGCGCAGAAGATGCTGGAGCTGGCTGGCGAAAAGCCGGAGCAGGCGGCTGCCGATGCCAAGACGATCCTGGCGATCGAGACCAAGCTTGCCGAAGCCTCTATGGATCGTGTTTCGCTGCGCGATCCCAAGAACCGCGACCATCGGATGACGGTTGTCGAACTGGATAAGCTCGCCCCGAACTTTGGCTTTACTGTGTTTTTCGTCGCAACGGGCGCCCCCAAGTTTGCGGACCTGAACGTCACCAATCCGGACTTCTTCAAATCAATCAGTACCCATTTTGATAGCATCCCGGTCGCGGACTGGAAGACGTATCTTCGCTGGAAAACCCTGAAATCGCACGCCGCCGTGCTGTCGTCGGACATCGTGAATGAGAATTTCCGCTTCACCGGACAGTACATGTCCGGACAGAAGGAACTCTCCGTGCGCTGGAAGCGCTGCACGGAAATGACCGACGGTGCGTTGGGTGAAGCGCTTGGGCAGCTCTACGTCGAAAAGACGTTCGGCGCTGACGGCAAGGAACGCACCCTGAAACTGGTGAAGGCCGTAGAGGCCGCCATGGGCAAGAACATCCAGCAGCTCGATTGGATGAGCGACGAAACCAAGAAGCAAGCGATCGAAAAGCTCAGCGCCATCGTTAACAACATCGGCTACCCCGACAAGTGGAAGGATTACGGCACTGTCAAGATCACGCGAAATGACCTGGTGAGCAACGTACGTGCCGCTGCCAACTTCGAAGCGCAACGCAACTACAAGAAGATCAACAAGCCAACGGATGTGAAAGATTGGAGCATGACGCCGCCCACGGTGAATGCTTATTACCGCGGCGCCATGAACGACATCAATTTCCCAGCCGGGATTCTGCAACCGCCGTTCTTCAGCCGCGCGGTCGATGATGCCGTGAACTTTGGCGGCATAGGCGCGGTGATCGGACACGAACTCACGCACGGCTTCGACGACCAGGGACGCAAGTTCGACGCCGCCGGTAACCTGCGCGATTGGTGGACCGAACAGGATGGCAAGGAATTCGAAAAGCGTACCGACTGCCTGGTTCAACAATACGGAGACTTTGTCGCCGTGAAGGACGACAAAGGCGAAGTGAAACTGAATGGCAAGCTCACGCTCGGCGAGAACACGGCCGACAACGGTGGGGTGAAGATTGCTTACATCGCTTTGATGGACTTGCTCGGTCCGGACGCCGAGAAGGTTGCGGACGGCTTTACGCCGGCACAGCGCTTCTTCATCGGCTATAGCCAGGTGTGGTGCCAGAACGTATTGGGCCAGACTTCACGCGTGCTCGCCCTCACCGATCCGCACTCGCCGGGCAGGTACCGCGTCAATGGTGTGGTCTCGAACTCGCCGGAGTTTCGCAAGGCCTTCAACTGCAAGGCCGGGGACGCGATGGTTCGCGAGAACTCGTGCCGCGTGTGGTAAGCCGTTTACAGTGATCTTTGGGAGACTCGGTCCAGCCGAGTCTCCTTCGTGTTTAGGCACCAGCTTTTCTGGAATGAACGTCTGGGTTGGCTGCGGGTGAACTTTCGGCGTTCCTCCAACGTATGGAACGTTAGCTGAACGCTTGTCGCTGAAATTAATTGGAGCGAGGTACGCATGCGTCGTTTCACGTTGACCGCCACCGCGGTCTTGCTGCTGGTAACGATCTCAGCAGCTCAAAAATCGACTACTTCGGCGAAGGCCCCAGAGCCTTCCAAAATTTCCACCTTCGACCTCGGCGCCATGGACAAGTCGGTCGATCCCTGCACGGACTTTTATCAATACGCCTGCGGCACCTGGAGGGCGAAAAACCCCGTGCCTTCCGATCAGCCCATCTGGGGCCGCTTCAATGAACTGGGGGAGAACAATCGGCTGATCTTGCGCTCCATTCTCGAGAATGCCTCTACCACGAGCGCAAACCGCAGTGCCGTGGACCAGAAGATCGGCGATTACTACGCCGCGTGTATGGATGAAACGGCGATTGAGCAGAAGGGAACTGCGCCGCTGAAGCCGGAACTGGACCGCATCGCTGCACTGAAGAGCAAGGCTGATTTGCCCGCCTATCTTGCTAAAGGTCATCAGAACGGCATCGATGCGTTCTTCAACTTTAAGTCAGAGCCGGACGCAAAAAACGCGAAGATGGTCATCGCCGCCACCGATCAGGGCGGCATCGGGTTGCCGGAGCGCGACTACTACTTCAAGGATGACCCCAAGTCGGTAGATCTGCGCAGCAAATATCTTCAGCACGTGCAGAATATGTTTCAATTGCTGGGCGACAGCACGGAGAGCGCCGCGGCCAAGGCAAAGACCGTCATGGCCATTGAAACTGCCCTCGCAAAGGCCTCCCTGGATAACGTCAGCCGTCGCGATCCCAATAAGCTCTACCACAAGATGTCCATCAAGGAACTGGTGGTGCTCAGCCCAGCCTTCGATTGGAACAAGTACATCGCCAACACATCGTCGCCGACATTCGATGCGATCAATGTTTACGTTCCCGATTTCGTCAAGGGCATGAACGAGGTCGTTGCCAACAATTCGCTACAGGACGTAAAAACATATCTCACCTGGAACCTCTTGCAGACTGCTGCTCGCATGCTGCCGGATAAATTCGTGCAGGAGAACTTCAACTTCAACGGCAGAATTCTGACTGGCGCCAAAGAAATTCGTCCGCGCTGGAAGCGTTGCGTTTCCTACACCGACAACGATCTTGGCGAAGCTCTTGGACAGGCTTTTGTGGACCGCACGTTCGGAACCGAAGGCAAGCAGCGCACGCTCGCCATGGTGCAGGGGCTCGAAAAGGCTCTCGAACGCGACATCAAAGACCTGCCGTGGATGACCGGGGAAACGAAGAAGCAGGCGTCCGTTAAGTTGCAGGCCATCGCCAACAAGATCGGCTATCCCGAGAAGTGGCGCGATTACAGTTTGCTGAACGTCGTTCCCAATGACGCGCTCGGCAACTCTCTGCGCGCTAACGCCTTTGAAACGCAGCGCCAGTTAAAGAAGATTGGCAAACCGGTCGATCGCACCGAGTGGGAGATGTCGCCGCCCACCGTCAACGCCTACTACAACCCGCAGGAGAACAACATCAATTTCCCGGCCGGGATACTGCAACCGCCGTTCTTCGATAAGAGCGGTGACGAAGCGGCAAACTACGGCGGAATCGGAGCGGTAATCGGTCACGAGCTCACGCACGGCTTCGACGATGAGGGTCGCCAGTTCGATGCCGACGGCAACCTGCGCGATTGGTGGACCGAGAAGGATGCCACGGCGTTCAATGAACGCGCGCAGTGCATCGTTGACCAGTACAACGGCTACACGGCCGTAGATGATGTGAAGCTGAATGGCAAGTTGACGCTGGGCGAGAACACGGCCGACAACGGCGGAGTCAAAATCGCTTACATGGCGTTAATGGACCGGCTTGGCCCGGACGCAGAAAAGGCTATGGACAGCTTTACGCCGGCACAGCGCTTCTTCATCGGGTACAGCCAGGTGTGGTGCCAGAACGAAACGCCGGAGTTTGCGCGCATGCTGGCGCAAGTCGATCCACATTCACCCGGTAAGTATCGCGTGAACGGAACGGTTTCCAACATGCCGGAATTCCAAAAAGCGTTTAACTGCAAGGCGGGAGCGCCCTTGGTCCGTAAGAATGCATGCCGCGTCTGGTAAAGTACCCGGCACATAGAAGCGTTACTGATTGACGGCCTGGCATAAAGCCGGGCCGTTTTTTTGCAATGCTTCGTTGTGATTGGTTCTGGTTGTCTATTTCTGGAAGAACATTTTCACGGCGGCCAACATCATCATCACGGCAAATCCCTTGCGCAGTACCGGCCCTGATAGCTGCTGTGCCCATCCTCCACCAAACCATCCTCCCAGCAGCAGGCCGACCACGATTAGAGACGCAACCTTCAGGTCAACATTGCCGGCACGGTAGTACTGCATGAAAGCAAGCAACCCCGTTGGCGGCAACAACACGGCCAGCGACGTTCCTTGCGCCATCTTCTGGTCCATCCCGAAGAAGTAGACCAGCGCCGGTACGATAATGATTCCGCCGCCTACGCCGACCATGCCAGCCAGAATGCCGGCTGCACTTCCAATCGCCAACCCGCCGAGAAGGGTTTTCATGTGCGCTCCCCGCTGAGATTGCGGGCGCACTGCACCCGCTGAATTTACAGTTGTTCGCTACAAAGATAATGGCACGGCTGGAACCGTGCCATGAGTAATTTGCATTCGATCAGCGGACAGGCGAGGGCTCCTGCCGCAGCGGCTAAAGGAGTCGCACGCCTTTAGTGGATTCCGCCTGCTCATGCGCGTGATAACTCGAACGCACAAGCGGCCCGGACTCGACGTGACGGAAGCCCATCTTCATCGCCTCGTCTTTGAGGAAACGGAACTCCTCGGGCGTATACATGCGTGCCACGGGCAAGTGATCGCGCGACGGACGCAGGTATTGTCCGATGGTCAGAATGTCCACATCCTGCTTGGCCAGATCTCGGAAGACCTCGAGAAGTTCTTCAGTCGATTCACCCAGTCCGGCCATCAAGCCTGTCTTCGACACTATGGTTGGATCGATCTGTTTCACCCGGCGCAACAGCTCGAGAGTTCGCTCGTAGCGCGCTCCGGAGCGTGCTACGCGATACAGTCGTGGAACGGTTTCCGTGTTGTGGTTCAGGACATTGGGCTTCGCCTCAAGGACGACGCGCAGGCAATCTTCGTGTCCCTGGAAGTCAGGGATCAGCACTTCCACGCTACACTCGGGCACGCGTGCGTGAATCTCCGTGATGGTATTGGCAAAGATCTTGGCCCCGCCAAGGTTGTCGTCATCGCGGTTGACGCTGGTCACCACCGCAAAACGCAGTCCCAGGGTTTCCACGGCTTCAGCCACACGGCGGGGTTCGTCCCAGTCGATCGGCTCCGGACGCCCTTTCGGCACGGCGCAGAATCCGCAACGGCGGGTGCACAGGTTGCCCAGCAGCATGAATGTCGCCGTCTTGTGGTTCCAGCACTCACCGATGTTCGGGCACTGCGCCGACTCGCAGACGGTGTGCAGGTTCAGTCCGCGTGCCAACCGTTTCAGGTCATGGAATTGCTCGCCCATGGGTGCGCGCGCCTTCAACCACTCAGGCTTGCGGACAGACTTCAAAGGCGATAGATCGATCTGTATCAGTTCAGTGGTGGCCATGAGATTTCTATTATTGTACGATGCGGCCGCTCCGTGCTAGGACTCACGACTTCCGCCACGGCCCACTGTGACATATGTATCAAAGCGTCTTGAGATAGGCGAGCAGGTCCTGCAACTGCTTCTCGGTCAGCGTCTGGTTGAAGGCGGGCATTTTGGTCTTACCCATGAGAATCACGTCGCGCATGCGGTCATCGTTTACGGGAATTCCGCTCGGCAGGTAAGGTTTTTTGTAAGTCTTTGCCAGACTCGGCCCATGCAGTTCGCGCGACGAGTATGGCTCGTGGCAGCGTATGCACTGGTTGTCGTAGACGCGGCGGCCACGCGCCTGCTCTGCGTTCAGGCCCAATTCCTGGTCGCTCTTGCGGCGCTCGACCTGGCAGCCCACCAGGAACCCAAGCAACAGCAGCATCGTCGCAGATTTCAGAAACACTCGCATCTTCACTGGCTCCGGCTTGTGCGCGCAACGACACATTTACCCTGCATGACTCAGTTTAGAGTTAACATGATAGCCTATGCCTATTGCGATCAAGCGCGCCTACGAAACTCCGACGCCGGACGACGGATTCCGCGTGCTCGTCGATCGTCTCTGGCCACGTGGCATCAAGAAAGACGATGCGCAGATTGATCTCTGGGTGCGCGACCTTTCACCGTCGGACAACTTGCGAAAGTGGTTCCACGCGCATACAACCCAGTGGCTGACGTTCCGCAGGCGCTATCTTGCAGAACTGGCGCAAGAATCTGCGTCAGAATCACTGGAGCAGCTGCATGAAGTTGTGCGCAGCAAGCGCATGGTGACACTCGTGTACTCCGCTCGCGACCCGGTTCGAAATAATGCCGTGGTGCTGAAACAGTTGCTGGATGGCGCGCGCAAACCTCCGTCCAGTACCGGGCCGGTTAAAGAAGGCGCCACGGCTGCCCGTCGCGCGAGAGCCCGTCGATGAGCTCTCGCCAGAGGCACGAGTCATGATTGTTCGTCCGGCAGGTAACGCGCATGTCGCGCCGAAACCGAATGGTTTTATCCCCGTGTGGCAGGCGGTTGAGAAGACGCAGAAGCTTCGCGCCGAGCGCTACTGGCTCATCACGCAACCGGACCACGCTACGCTCTCCGGTCGCCTGGCAGCCAGCTTCGCCCCAGAGCAGTTCCCTGATCTCTCGCCCGAAGTTGTCCACTGCATTGGCCTGCATGATGCAGGTTGGGAGCCCTTCGATGGAGTTCTTCCGTCGCCGCAGACACCATCACTCGGGGCAGATGGCAAGCCCTTGACCTTCACTGAAATGAAGCCCAAGACGTTTCTCACGGCGTGGAGCGGCTCCGTCGCTCGCGCCGTGGCACTCACACCTCTGGGCGGGGCAATGGTCAGCCAGCACTTCTGCTGGCTCGCGAAGCACCGCTTACGCAACCCGGAAGATAGTCCGGAAGACGTGCAGCACATTCAGCAGTTTGTTGAAACTGAAAAGCATCGGCAGCGCTCGCTGGCCGAGCAGGGCGCGACACACGAGCCCGTATCAAGGTTGCTGGAAATCCTGCAATTCTGCGATCTTCTATCGCTATACATATGTTGTGGGGCGACTGACGATGTCGAGTTCCCGCAGGATTTCGGTCGAGGACCAGTGCGCCTGCGCCGGAGTTCGGGCTCCGCTGTCCTAGAACCATCGCCTTTGGCGGCGTCTGCGGGTTTCGAGGTTGCCGGCTTTGTCTTCCCCGGCCCTTCAACTCCGCCGGACGTTGTCACGGTCAATTGTGAGCTGCGGTAACAGAGTGGTTGGCACCGTAGGTTCGATGCAGGTCAGCTTGTAGGGGAGCCGCGGCGCGTACGCACGCTTCACACGCGGGACGGCAAATTCGATACCGTCATTTCTTCCTGGTATCGTTCACCATCGCCTCAACGATACTGTCCATCGCTTCCAGCATCTTCTTCGAAGGCATCGTGTGGTTGTTGACAAGGATCGAAAACGCCACGTGTTCGCCCTTCATCGTGGTCGCGTAGCCTGACAATGCGTTCACATGACCCAACGATCCGGTTTTCGCTTTTACGCGACTCAGCATGGTCGCTGATTTGAAGCGATCTGCCAGCGAGCCATCAATGCCGCCCACCGGCAATGTGTCCTGGAACTGCGCGCCCCACGGTTGCCTGCTGACATACGTCAGCAACTTTACGACCGCATCCGGCGTCACCAGGTTTTGGCGTGACAGTCCTGACCCATCGTAGAACGCATACTCTTCGGGACGGATGCCGACCTGCACCAGCCATCCGCGGATCACTTCCAGTCCGCCCTCGATGGTGCCGCCTGCGCCTTTTTCGCGCCCCAGCAATCTGAGCAAGATTTCCGCATGCAAATTCTGGCTGACCTTGTTGATGACCCGAAGGTCCTGCGCGATCGGCGCAGACTCGTACGAGCCTAGTACCAGTGGCGAAATCGCCTGCGGATGCATTCTCGCTTCGTTGCCGCCGCCCGCAGACGCGAGCGTTGTTACGGAGAACGTGCTCAGCGCCGCGAGTTCCGTGTGGCGCGTGCGGGTTCGACCGTAGGTTACGACACCACGCCTCTGGAGCAGACGGCTCAGGAGTTTGGCCGCGTAGTCGGCCGGATCCTCTATGGCGAGCGACTCGGCCGCGCCAACATCGTCCAACGGAATGTTGCCCCAGAGGGTTAATTGCTCCGAGCCGGGTTCGCGGCTGATGTAAACCTTGCGCGGCCCTGTGCCCGGAGGCGTGGTCATGACTCGATTGTCGATGCGGTAGTACTCGGGGAACGGCGTAACGCTGACGAACGCCTTATCGCCCGCCCGATCGGCCGGCAGAATGGAGACGAACAGCACGTTGTCATTGATGGTCAGTGCCGATACGGGCGCGCCCCACTCCCAGACAAGGTCGTCCTGAGACCAGCCTTCTCCGTAGCGTTCGAATGCGAAATAGGAATCGTCCGCCACGATGTCGCCGTCGATCACCTTCACGCCTTTGGCAACGATCTGGTCGGCGAGTTCTTCCAGCGCTTTGATGGCCGGCAGCTTGCGTTCGGTACGCAGGTTGTACGGCAGGGTGCGGCCGGAGAGGTTCGGATCGCCGCGGCCCACCAGCACAAGATCGCCGCTTAGGCGACCGTATTTGTCCACAGTCCCTGCGGTTTCGATGGTGGTGCGGAAGCGATGATCCGGTCCAACAAGCGCCAGCGCCGCAGCCGTCGTGAATAACTTTGTGTTCGATGCCGGAGTGAACAGCTTCTCAGCGTTCTGCGAGTAGAGAGTCTTGCCGGAGTCAAGGCTGACGATCTCAATGCCCCAGAAGCCACGGGCAGCGTCGGGCTGAGCCAGCACTTCGTCAACGCGCTTGGCCAGGTCTTTTCGCTCGGCTGCAGAAAGCTGCAACGCGAGAGCGAAGAGCAGGAAGAGAATGAGGTGGAGCCGATAGTTCCGCATACCGCTACTCACAAATCATACATCGGTTTGATGCGGATTTGCTGCAAACTCACGTTCGCCCCCAGCACCCAGCACGGGCGTCTCACCTCTCACTGATAACAGGCAAGATGGCCTGACTGCTCTTTCGAGAACTGCACGGGAACTGGACATGGCGTGAGCAATACATGATTGCCTTCGACCAACGATGCGCCGGTGCGGCTAGGCCGCTCCCACCCTTCGCTGTCGTACTTCACGCTGACGATTTTTTCTGTTCCATCACCAGCTAGCCCAAGCACAAGCCGTGAATCTAGTCCCTTCACGTCATATCTTGCGATAAAAGGCTGATGCCGCTTGTAGGCATCCATTACGCACTGGTCAGTTTGGGCAGTGCTTTCTCCGAAACGAACATATCCGCAGTCTTTCGCGTTGGCGCCGCTAATTTGGCGCAGATACTTGTACGTGATGGCTCCTGTTTTGTCCCGGGAGCAACCGTTGATATCCAACAACAGCGCGACTACCGCGAGTGTGAGGCTCTTGCGCATAAGCATGAGCATTCCAGTGTGGCGGTGGGTTGTTGGCGAGAACAGGCCATCTCGTAACCTATTCAGCTACCCTCGATAGTGAGTGGTATGGGGATATACCAACAGTAATCCGCTTGAGCATCAGCGAGATGCACTACGTAGACTGGCTGCTATGGCCAATAGACGTAACAGACCGTCATCGCTGCACCAGCGCGAAGCGCCACCAGGGAAGTCTTCCGCGACTTTTAAGCACTCCACACGCGCCGCTTCAACATTGCCGTTCTTGAACGTGACGGAAATGAAGTCGTCCCAGTCCCATTGCCCACAGGTTCCAGCGACGAACTTCTCAATGGTCTCGGCGACTTCGTTTTCCGTGGGTTCACGCCGACTGAATAGCTTCTTCATTGGAATATCAGGCACGTACGCACTCTACCGCTCACGTTGATAGTCGTCCAGATGGATTGTTGACGATATCAGGCCATATCGTAACCTATCCAGATACCCCCAATTACTTACGGTATGGCGACATACCGCCAACTATCCACCAAAACGCACTGCTGCTTTGGCTCACACGGCGAATCGCGGTAAGGCGACCAACCTATCAAGTGCGTTATTCGCGTGATTGTTCCGCTGTTCATACTGGACGTGTCTGGACCTTCCGAATGAAGCGTTCCTTGGACCAAAACGTAGGTGTGATTCACGCAACTGAACGCTTGCCGCTGTTCGCTTGAAAGCACAAGAGCTAACGAGTTCTTCATAAGGGAATTGTCCCCGTCCTCCTTCCGCAGCCAGAGGCTATCGTCTTCAGGTATACGCCCAATATGCAGGTATCCCCATGTCTGGATATGCTTGCCTTTATAGTTCTGCGGCGTCGCAAGCAACGGAATCATCCCAACGCTGATGGGCTTTGACGGTTTCTGTGCGACTAAATAAACCGCACTTATAGCGACCAGAAGCGCAGTTAGCAAAGCCGAGATGATGAGTCGTTTTGTCATAAGGTCCCTCTGACACCATCAAGTTTCTAAATTGCTGGCGGTATCAGGCCATCTCACTCGCTATCGAGCAAAACCGGATTACTTGCGATATGGCGATTTATCATCAACTAACCGCCCCATCAGGCAATCCATCGAACCATTTCGCCAGCCTGAACCCACTCACCGCTGGCGTTCTTCTCCATGAGTACAAACATCCCGACTGCTGAGGGCGACATTCGTCGTTCTATCCAGAACAATGCTTGGGGTTCATTCCTACTGTACGCAACGCACGAAAACCTCACGAATCCGTTCGTCTGCGGGTAATGGGCGTACAACTTCTCGATACTCTCAACTTCTTCGAAGGTACCGATGTGGTACGGCTCAGAGACTGCGAAGCGAGGTGCCACTACTGCCAGATGGGACATACAGCCATGAAACGCGGCGATGGTATCGTCCTGTAGTCCCTTAAGCTCGCGCTTCATCCAGTTCTGGTCTTCGATAGGGATAGGTTCGAAAAAGAGTGCAGTAGTTGGCGCAAGGACTGAACTACCTCTGCTGCTACCGATGCGGATACTGGTCTGTCCGCCTTTGAGGAAAGATGAAAGCACCTGATAGTCGGTGTCGGTCAGTACTGTATTCGTCTCAGGATGGCTCAACCACAGTTCCGTCTGAGAGAGGGTTGCTGGGCGCAGATGCCGCCAACCTACAACAGAAGCCGTCAGGATAATCGCTACGCTGACGAGACACAGCACCGCCGTTCGGTTTCGTCGGCTCATTCAAGCTCCTGAGGGCTACTGACACCGCGAACAAGCAAGTGGTTCCACGATTGTTGTCGGGAACAGGCCATCTCACTAGTAATCGGGAGAATCTGGGTTGCCGGCGTACGAAATGCAAGCTATGCGGTATTGGATACTCCGAAAGCACTGTCTCCCATTTTTTCTGCCAGGCGCTCAGCATCGCACAGATATCCAGGGCAGGCCTACTGATCACATCACAGGAAGAAGGCTGAAGTCGGCCGCAAGCATGACATCCAGAGATCGCCCGGAGGCCTTCTCGGCGATGTAGTTGCACGGGCTTCTACACTACAATCGCTGCATGAGGCAAGCATTCTCCTGGCAGATTGGTCGTCGTTCGCTCGCCCTGGGCGAACGCACGCTCGTCATGGGTATCGTCAACATTACCCCAGACTCGTTTTCCGATGGCGGACTGTACTTTGCTCCCGAGCGGGCGGTCGATCACGGCTTGGAACTGCTGGAGCAAGGCGCCGACATCCTGGACTTGGGCGGCGAGTCTACGCGGCCTGGCGCGGCCGTGCAGCCCGGCACAGCGGGAACTCAGGAAGCGCCCCAGGGCGCGCCGCTCTCGAAGCATGACGCGAGTTACTGGCTGCCATCCGTGTCGGCAGAAGACGAGATCGCACGCGTCGTGCCTGTTATCGAGCGCCTCAAACGCGAGCGCCCAGACTGCGTCATTTCCATCGATACATACAAAGCTTCCGTAGCACGCCGTGCCGTAGAGGCAGGCGCGGAAATCGTGAACGATGTCAGTGGCGGAACCTGGGACGCCGAGATGCTCCCGACCATCGGCGAACTCGGCTGCGGTTGCGTACTGATGCACATGCGCGGGCGTCCGGAAGATTGGCGTACTCTGCCACCCCTCGACGATGTCGTCGGCACAGTCGCCCGGGAACTGGAGATCGCCGCCGCGAAAGCCATGGGGGCCGGAATTGCTCGGGAGCGCATTGTGCTTGACCCAGGCTATGGATTTGGCAAGAGCTTCGATGAGAACTATCCTCTGCTAGCCCATTTTGGGGACCTTCGCAAGCTGGGCTTCCCGCTCCTCGCCGGAACTTCGCGCAAGTCGTTCATTGGACGCACGGTCGGGCAGCGCCTGGCCGAGGTCAGCCACGAGTCGGCCCACGATCTGTCCCCAGCGGAACGACTCCACGGCACTATCGCGAGCGTCGCAGCGGTCATCCTCAAGGGCGCGCTAATTGTCCGAGTGCATGACGTTCGTCCTGCGGTAGAGGCCGCAGCCGTCGCCGATGCCATTGTCTCTGCTGAATGACCGTTGTGCCTTGGCTGCTACGAAGGGCTGCGGTCGTTCGCATTAGAAGAGCTTTGCAGAATCCAGCAGGATCGTGACTGGACCCGCGTTCACCAGTTCCACATCCATCGTGGCCTGGAAGACGCCGGTCTCGCAGCGCAGACCCGCGGCACGAATCTTCTCGACAAAGTAGTCGTACAGTTCCTTCGCGCGTTCTGGACGGGCCGCCTCATCGAACGAGGGGCGCTTGCCACGCCTGACATCGCCGAAAAGCGTGAACTGCGAAACGGCCAGCATCGCGCCCCCCACGTCTGCGATAGAGAGATTCATCTTGCCCTCGGTGTCTTCGAAGACGCGCAATCCAGCGATCTTTTCGGCGAGGTAGTCGGCAGCCGGTTCGGAGTCGGTTTGCCCAACGCCGAGCAGCACGAGCAAGCCCGTACCGATCTGTCCCGTCACTTCGCCATTCACGCTCACTCGAGCGCGGCTCACACGCTGCACTACAGCACGCATGGGGGATAGTTTCGAACTTCAAAGCGGATGCTGCAAGGGGGAAGTCGAGAGTCGGGAGTCTGAAACTTCTCGGCTAAGTAATAGCGTGCGCTGCGTCCTTCCTTTAGAATCGCGCTCACTCCGGGTCTGCATTTCTAAGGAGCCTGTATCTATGGTGAGATCCTCGCTATCACGCGCCGCGCTTGCGATAGCGGCGCTTCTGTTGAGCTGCGCCGCGTTTGCCCAGCAACCTGTCGTCCAGCAGACTGCGCAACCAGCTACGCCAACGAGTGAATTTGTCCTGCGTAATGCGACGCTTCTTACTTCGACGCATGGGCGCATCGAACGCGGCAGCATTCATGTGAAGGATGGCAAGATCGCCGCCTTCGGCACTACCGTCAACGCGCCTGCCGGAGTCCCCGTTATCGACATTGCAGGGAAGTTCGTGACGGCCGGCATCATCGATTCGCACTCGCACATGGCCTTGTCCGATGACGTGAATGAAGCGACCAGTCCCATCGTGCCGCATATGCGCATGGAGGACGCCTTCGTTTACACGGATAAAGCTATTTATCGCGCGCTTGCAGCGGGCGTCACCAGTGCCATGCTGCTGCACGGTTCGGCTGACATGATTGGCGGGCAGTCCGTTGTCATCAAGAACAAGTTCGGATTGTCCAAAGAAAAGATGCTTTTCCCCGGCGCGCCCGCGTCGATCAAGTTCGCCAGCGGCGAGAATCCCAAGCGCGTCTTTGGAAGCAGGGAACAGTTGCCGTCCACGCGCATGGGCAATTTTGCCGTGCAGCGACAGGCTCTTCAGGAAGCGCGCGAATACATGCGCGAGTGGGACGACTACACGGCGAAAGCGAAGAAGGGCGACAAAGACGCCAAGCAGCCCAAGCGCGACCTTAAGCTCGAAGCCCTTGCCGACGTCCTTCGCGGCAAGTTCCTCGTACATATCCACTGCTACAGGGCTGACGAGTTCCTGACAGAGTTACAGATGGCGAAGGAATTTGGCTACAAGGTACGCGCCTTCCATCACGCGCTGGAGGCCTACAAGGTCGCCGACGAGCTCGAGAAAGAGGGCGTAGGCATAGACACATTCGCCGACTGGTGGGGCTATAAGTACGAGGCTTGGGACGCCATTCCATGGAATGCGGTGATGTCGATGCGCAAGGGAGTCCGTGTGGCGATCAAGAGCGACTCCGACGACTACATCAGGCGCCTCAATCAGGAAGCCGCGAAGACGATGCGTTATGGAGGCGCCACCGAGCAGGAAGCGCTCCAGATGATCACGCTTAACGCCGCGTGGATTATGGGCGTCGAAGACCGCGTCGGTTCCATCGACGTGGGCAAAGATGCCGACCTCGTTCTGTGGAGCGACTATCCGCTCTCTACCTACGCCGTTGCCGATAAGGTTTGGATCGATGGCCAGTTGTGGTTTGATCGCTCGCTGCCCGGATACGGCATGCCGAACTATAAGGAGGGCCTGTGAGTCAGTCCTCGGTTGTTAACTGTCATGTGTCAGCCAGAACGGTTGTGCTGCTCATTGCTGTTTTCCTCCTTTCTTCGTTCTGTTTCGCGCAGAAACCGAAACAGCCGGAAGCAGGGGTTGGGCGCGGTGTGCCTGACCGCTCCCCGGTTCCACCGGCACCGGTCGTCCTTAAGGGAGGCAAGCTGCTGACGATCACGCACGGCGTCATCCCGAACGGTGTGCTGGTCATGCACGGCGGAAAGATTACTGCGGTGGGAGTTGCAGGGTCGGTAAACATTCCAGCCAACGCTCGCGTCATCGACGTCACTGGCATGACGGTGTATCCCGGCCTCATCGATTCAGAAACTCACCTTGGGCTCATCGAGATCGAGGCCGACGACGCGACGAATGACCTCATCGAGTCCAGCGACAACATCATGCCGCACATGCACGTGTATGACGCCTTCCATGCGGAATCGGAGCTTATTCCCGTAACCCGCGCCAACGGCGTCACGAACGCGATTGTCGCGCCGGCCAGCCGCGACACCATTCCCGGACAGGATCTCCTGATACAGCTCGATGGCCGCTCCGCGCCCGAGATGATTCTGACGCGCGACATCGCTATGCCACTGAACTTTACGGGAGAGCAGCGTCGTAACGCATCGTTCGAGAAAGCTAAGTATCCGCAGACGCGCATGGGCGTGGTCGCACAACTTCGTCAGGCCTTCCTCGATACGCAGGAGTATTCCCGTAAGTGGCACGAGTACGAAAAGAAGTCGGCCACGGATAAGGAGAAGGACGGCCCACCAAAGCGCGATCTCAAGCTGGAGGCGCTGGCGCCCTATCTGGAAGGCACTCGGCCTATCGTGCTTGCAGCCCACGAACCGAGCGACGTAGAGACCATTGTCGCGCTCGCCAACGAGTTCAAGCTGAGGTTTGTTTTGAACCACGTGACGCGTTCGCAGAAGCTGATGGATCGCATCGCCGAACTCAAGGTTCCGGTCATCGTCGGTCCCATCTACGAACTTCCGAAGGACGACCAGCGCTACGATGCTGTTTATCGACTGCCAGCCGAGTTGCACAAGCGTGGCGTTAAGATCGCCTTTGCGAGCTATGAGGCGCACAACTCCCGTAACTTGCCCTACGCCGCCGGATACGCGGTTGCGTTCGGTTTACCGTATGACGAGGCGTTAAAGGCCGTTACCCTCAATGCTGCTGAAATATGGGGAGTCGATAAGCAGTTGGGCTCCCTCGACGCCGGCAAGACCGCCAACATTGTGGTCGCGAGCGGCGATCCGCTTGATGTGAAGACGGACGTAAAGCGTGTGTTCATACAGGGTCGCGAGATTCCTCTGGACAATCGACAGACGCATCTGCGCGACCAGTACAGCAGGTAGTGGAGCACTTTTCAACAAATGCGGCGAGGCTGGTTCCTCGCCGCACGATTGCTCTGGTTGTCACCTTGCGTTGACCGTATTTTGAGCAGCGGTTAGGATGATGGCTGAGTTTGGGACCCCTCTGACGTACTATTATGGGGACTCAACCAGATTTCCAGCACTTCATGTGAGCCGTGTCGCTGGCGCCCGGCTCGTATTTCTTTACAGAGATTCAGACGCGCCAGTAGACTATCCAGTTTGTCATTCCCCACAGGAGGCGCCAATCATATGGCATCCGTAGAAGAGAAAGTTAAGCAGATTATTGTCGAGCAGTTGGGTGTCGATGAAGCAGAAGTCACGACGAGCGCGTCATTCGTCGATGACCTCGGCGCCGACTCCTTGGACACGGTCGAGTTGGTAATGGCCTTTGAAGAGGCTTTCGACATAGAAATTCCTGACGAAGACGCGGAGAAGATCCGCACCGTGCACGATGCCGTCGATTACATCGGCAAACACGCCAAGGTTGGGAAATAACAGTTCGCGGCGGTTCGTTGTGCCGCCTTCGAAATCCGTTCATGCACGGCGGCGCAACGAGAACGCCGCGGCAGAGCTTTCCGCGAACTGCCGCGCACACCGTTTGCCGGAAGCTCGCGAAAAGGAGAACTACGCTCAATGGCTTCAGTTGATGAAAAAGTAAAGCAGATCATTGTGGAACAGCTCGGTGTCGATGAAGGTGAAGTAACGGCCAATGCGTCGTTTGTTGACGACCTCGGCGCGGATTCGCTGGACACCGTCGAACTCGTCATGGCCTTCGAAGAAGCTTTTGATATTGAGATTCCCGACGAAGACGCCGAAAAGATTCGCACCGTGAAAGACGCTGTCGAGTACATCGGCAAGAACTCGAAAGGCGGCAAATAACCCTTGGCCCGCCGCGTAGTAATCACGGGAATCGGTCTTATTTGCGGGGTCGGTCACACCGTCGATGAGGTTTGGCAAAACCTTCTCGCCGGGAAAAGCGGTGTTGCCCGTATCACGGCCTTTGACACTGCCCAGTTCGCGTGCCAGATCGCGGCTGAGGTCAAGAACTTCGACCCGCTCAACTTCATCGACAAGAAGGAAGTTAAAAAGATGGGCCGCTTCATCCACATGGCGCTCGCCGCCACGGATGAAGCAATGAGAATGTCGGGACTGAAAGTCACGCCCGAGCTCGCCACCCGCGTCGGCGTGCATATCGGCTCAGGCATCGGCGGTTTCGATGTGATCGAGCGCGAGCACTCCAATCTGCTCAATGGCGGCCCGCGGAAAATCTCGCCCTTCTTCATTCCTGCCGCAATCGTCAATCTCGCTGCCGGGCATGTCAGTATTCGCTACGGCGCGAAAGGCCCGAACGAGGCTACGTGCACTGCGTGCACGTCCAGCGCACACTCCGTCGGCGATGCCTTCAAGATCATCGCTCGCGGGGATGCCGACGCGATGATCGCTGGCGGCACTGAAGCGGCCATCACGCCCATGGGCGTCGGCGGCTTCGCTGCCATGCGCGCGCTCTCTACGCGCAATGACGATCCTGAACGCGCTTCGCGTCCCTGGGACACCGAACGCGACGGCTTCGTTATCGGCGAGGGCTCCGGGATGCTCGTGCTCGAAGAACTCGAGTTCGCGCGCGCTCGTGGCGCCAACATCCTTGCCGAGATCATCGGCTACGGCATGAGCGGCGATGCCAACCACATCACTCAACCGGCGGAAGATGGCGACGGCGGCTGCCGCGTCATGCAGAACGCGATGAAGGATGCAGGGATTTCACCCAGCCAGGTTGACTACATCAACGCTCACGGCACATCGACTCCGCTTGGCGACAAGCTGGAGACGCTGGCCATCAAGCGTGCGCTCGGCGAACACGCCTGCAAGGTTGCCGTCAGTTCTACCAAGTCCATGACGGGACACCTTCTCGGTGGCGCTGGCGGACTGGAGGCAGGCATCACGATCCTCGCACTTTGCAACCAGATCGTGCCGCCTACTGCCAACCTCGACCATGTTGACGCGGAATGCGACCTGGACTACGTGCCACTCACGGCGCGCAAGATGGACCTCAACATCGCACTCTCGAACTCATTTGGCTTCGGCGGAACAAACGGCTGTCTCGCTTTCCGTCGCTGGACTGAATAGCTTAATTCCGAAAGGCAAAAGGCACGGCTCGCGCCGTGCCTTTCGTTTATTTCAGAAAGTACGGTACGCCTGAGGCATGGACCCATGCGTCGCCGCGCCGTCGGTGCACATCAGTAGGCAACTGCTAAGCATTGCCAAAGCTGCGGGTTCGAGACACAATAACGCTCCCGGAGTTCGGACCCTCAATATGCCATCTGTTCCTGCCATCACACCGCAGAAGACGCCGGTGTCGCGAATTGCCGCCAGGGTCGCCCTCGTTGGGCTGGACGAGCCAACGACGGCGCTGCTGCGCGAATGTTTCCGCCAGTTCGGTATTGATTCCGTGGAAATCAGTCTCGACCAGGCGATTGAACGTATTCACAAAGAGAAGATGGAAGCGTGTGTCGTTTGCCTGGACGAAAATGCCGGCAACATTCTGACCACAATTCGGAAATCGCCCTCGAACCACAGGATGGTCATTTACGGAATATGCGCCAGCGCGCAGCAATCCCTGCGCTTTTCGCAGTATGGCGTGAACGCAATCATCAACGATCCTGTCGAGCGCCAGAACGCATTGCGGGTTGTGCGTGCCACTCACCTGCTCGTTCTTCACGAACTGCGCCGGTACATCCGCATCCCTATCGTGAGCGAGCTTCGCGTTGTTCACGACACTGTCCACACCCGGGCGACATTGCAGGAGATCAGCGGTGGCGGACTCTCGGCAGAAACAATGCACTCATTTAAGATCGGCGACCCCTGCGAAGTGACGCTCAACTTGCCGAAGTTGCCAACGTTGACATTGCAGGCGCGGGTCGCCTGGGTTCGGCCAGAACAGCGCCTTGCGGGATTCCGTTTCGAACCGCAGGAGCAGAACCGGTTCCGAATCAAGATTTGGATTGATGAATATCTCGACCTTGAATAAGTTGAGCGGACGAACTGCCCATCCATGACGAACACCCTTGAGCTGTGCTCGATCTGCAAAAGCTACGACCAATTCAAAGCCGTCGATAACCTGTCATTCGCGATACGTCCGGGAACGGTGTACGGGCTACTTGGCCCTAATGGAGCCGGCAAAACCAGCACGCTACGCACAATGATTGGCATCACCTTGCCGGACTCCGGCGAAGTTCGGTTGTTCGGCGAGCACTTCCGCCGCGAACATCTCGCGCGCATCGGTTATCTGCCGGAAGAGCGCGGGCTCTACAAGCGCATGCACATTCTCGAACTGCTGGTCTTCCTTGCGGAACTCAAGGGCGTGGAGCGCATGGAAGCCGCGAAGCGCGCGATGTGGTGGCTGGAGCGGCTAGAACTCGGCCGCTGGGCCAAGTCAAAGGTCGAAGAGCTCTCGAAGGGCATGCAGCAGAAGGTTCAGTTCATTGCCGCCGTGCTCCATCAACCGGAGTTCGTGATCATGGACGAGCCCTTCTCCGGCCTCGATCCGGCGAACGCCATGGATCTCAAGAACATCCTGCTCGAACTCAAGCAAGCTGGAAAAACGATCCTGTTCTCAACCCATCGTATGGATCAGGTAGAGCGGCTTTGCGATTCCATTTGCCTGGTCAATCGCGGCAAGTCCGTGCTCGAAGGCGAACTGAAGCAGATCAAAGCCGGCTACGGCCGCAGCAGCGTACAGATGGAATACGATGGGGCGGCCCCTTTCCTCGAACGCAGCGATCTAGTCCAGTCGTTCAATAACTACGGCAACTTCGTCGAGCTTCGCTTGCAGCCGGGCGCAGATTCGCAACAACTGCTGGAGATAGCGATGAAGACGGCGCGAGTGAACCGGTTCGAGCTGGTAGAGCCTTCGCTGGAAGAGATCTTCATCGACGTGGTCGGAAAAGATGTGGTGGTCAAAGATGCGTAATACCTGGCTGATTCTTCGACGCGAATACCTGGAACGCGTGCGCAGCAAGGCGTTCATCCTGTTCACCGTATTGATGCCGGTATTCGTCGTGGGCATTATCATGGTGCCCAGCAAACTGGCGTCGATGCGCTCTGGGGGCGACCACCATATCGTGGTCGCGGGCTCGAACGAGTTCGTCGCCAACGCCGTTAAGCAGCAACTCGAAAACGGTGTAGCCGCGCTCAGGACGGGTTTTGAAGGACGAAGCGAGAATCCGCCCAGGTACTTTGTGGAAGTCAGTCTGGACGCGTCAGAAGCAGGCAGAAAGGCGCTTACCGAGCGAGTGAATAACGGCACGCTCGAAGGCTTTCTCTGGGTTGGCGATGACGCCATCGAGGCTCACAAGCTCATTTACGGCAGCCGCGGCGCCAGCGATTTTATGGAGGTCGTCTCGCTCAAGACGGCTGTGACAGCGGCGCTGATGAAGCAGCAACTCGGCGTCTACGGGCTCTCCACTGAACAATCCGAACGACTGCTGAGGCCGTACGAAATCGAGACCATCCGGATCGAGAATGGCAAGGAAAGCAAGTCCGGGGGAATCGGTGAGGTTGCGCTTCCGTTCCTGCTCATGATGATGATTTACATGACCGTGCTCATCTATGGCGTTGCCGTGATGCGCTCGGTGCTGGAAGAGAAAACATCGCGCGTCATAGAGGTGCTGCTGTCGTCCGCGACACCACGCCAGATGATGGCCGGCAAGATTCTCGGCGTTGGAGCCGTCGGTCTTACGCAAATTCTGATCTGGGTGGCGCTTGGCCTCATCGCTTCCACACCGGCGGTGGTCGCCGCCAAGCCTTACCTGGCGCAACTGCACATCGCGCCGGGCGTCTACATATTCTTCCCCGTGTTTTTCCTGCTCGGCTTCGTGCTCTACAGCACGATGTACGCTGCAGTCGCCGCGATGGTGAACTCGGACGAGGAAGCGCAACAGATGCAGTGGCCCGTCATGCTGCCCATCATCCTGTGCAGCACTTTCGCGTTCGCGGTAATCAGGCAGCCGAATTCTGCGACATCATTCTGGCTATCGCTCTTTCCATTTACCTCTCCGCTCATCATGTTCGTTCGAATTGTCGTGCAACAACCACCGCTGTGGCAGATATTCCTGTCCATAGGCATTCTCGCCGTCTCCATTTATGGGATGGTCGCGCTCTGCTCGCGTATCTACCGCGTTGGCATCCTGATGTACGGTAAGCGGCCCACCCTGCCGGAGTTGCTGAAGTGGATTAAGTATGCCTGATAATCGGAGCATGGCTAGGAGCGATTGGCGTTAGTGCAACAGGGTCTTCGACTCCGCTGCGCTCCGTCAGGAAGACAAATAATTTGTGAGTGTGGATTTGCCTGGCAAGAAGCCGTAGTGAAGGAGCGCGGAGGCGGGGGCGGCGCGTACGAGCAAAAGACCCCTGCATTGCAGCAGAATGCTGCTGAAACACCCGGGTGAAACCGCGCTGTCGCACCCACATCGGCGAATCTTTCCGTACTCGGCAACGACGCACACGCTGCGCACGCTGTTCAGTCGAAGTGAATGGACATATCAGCTTGGGCGATATAGCGACCCTGTCCTACTCGCTCGATGGCGGGTTGACCAAAATCACATGGAAAAGTTATCGCGCCATGAGCACGATACCAAACATCAGTGCCGACGTCCCTCCGCCGGTAACGCGGAGCACATCGGTACGTACGGATGCAATCCAAGTGCTGTTGGAGCTAGACCAAGCCTACTATATGCGACGGTGACGGCCAGCTCGCTCACCCTTCAGTGCGAGACCACGCCCGTAGCTAGTACGGATGAGAACACCAGCGCGAGCTTCATCTTCTTTTAGGAGCAATCGACAACATGAAACGACTTGTAATGATGGCGGTATTGCTGTACTCGGTAGCTGGCTTTGCTCAGAATGCCAGGACCTCCCCAGCGAAAGAGACGGATGCGGGGACCAAACAGTACGTTGATCTTGAGGCGTCAGCGGACGGCAAGGACATCACCCCTAATTCGGTCACAGCTAAGAGCGTCAAGGCGAACTCTGTCGCTTCGCTTGTTGTGGAGGGTGCCAGCAACGCGGCAGGATACGGTCTCGCCGACGCTGACAAGTGGGATGTAAAGGCAGGAGCCTTGAGCAATCTTGTGGGGCGCGGCCCGCGCTACAACGTCGCAACATCTGGTCACACCATCGGTAACATCGTCGCGGATTATGCCAGCCAGGTGTATCCGTTGCGGCCAGCGGTCACGGGCAACACGCCTACGTATCTGGTTGTGATCGTCGGCCACAACGACATCACAGTGGGCGGGACAAGTGCAGCCATGTTTGCCTCGCTGAAAGCATATTGGCTACAAGCTAAAGCTGACGGGTTTACGGTGATCGCAGCGACGATAAGCCGTAGCCCTCGCATCACCGGCCAAAAGGATATTGAGCGCATCGGCTACAACGCATTGATACGCTCATCGAATGACTATGAGTATCTGCTAGATTTGGATTCGCTGCTTCCCGACAACCTCGACATGAGCTTCTTTCAGGCGGACGGTGTGCATTACGGAGCGGGCGCAACGTCGCGTATTGCTCAGGCGCTGAACGCTATCATCGGTTCGGCTGGCTCTCAGGCTTCGACTCCCAATCCGCGCAGCATTACGTCACGGAGGGGACGACATTAGTAGACAAGCTCAGAGGTAAAAGACGAATCACCCGTTACAATCGTGCCGTGGCCAATTCCGTAGAAGTCGAAGCCGAGCGCAAGACGAAGGCTGACGAAGCATTCACTCTTCGTCAGCGAATTGCGCTTTGGTTCATCAGCACCATCGGCTACATCGCAATTCGGTTAATTGGCGCAACTCTGAGATACGAGTGCAGCAGCGAACAGCCATCCGAGATTCCGGACGACGGGATGCCGCCGGCGCGTGTGATTGCTCCGTTCTGGCACCGGTCCGTTTTTCCGGCGACATACTATTTTCGTGATCGTGGCGTTTCTGTGATGACAAGCCGCAGCTTCGATGGCGAGTACATCGCGCGCATTATCGAGAGTTTTGGTTTCCGTGCCGTGCGCGGCTCGAGTTCTCGGGGAGCCGTTCGCGCCCTGCTCGGGATGCACACCGTCATTGAGGCTGGGGGTATCGCGGCGTTCACCATCGATGGTCCGCGCGGCCCCAAGTACGTTGCCAAGCCCGGCCCGGTGCTGCTGGCGCGCAATACCGGAGCACCCATCCTCTGCTTCTATGTTGCGTTAAGCAAAACATGGCAACTGAACTCCTGGGACGACTTCATGATTCCGAAACCGTTTTCCCGCGCGCACATTCGATGGTCGGCTCCTATCGTCGTGCCCAGGGAAGCCGGGTCTGAACAGATGAAGCTCCTGCACGAAGAAATGCAGCAGGCACTCGAACGCGTCCGGCACTACGCAGAGGAGCAGGTCGCACGCGCGCGTTGACACCTGCCGAGTTTTTACTTAGAGTCAACTTTTGATCCAGAGCGGAATAAACTCGCGCTCTGCGTTCTTTTCAAATCTATCGTTCGCGCGTTCCCGGCGCTCGCCGGGGACTTTGGGAAGCGGGTGAGAATCCCGCGCTGCCGCGCAACTGTAAACGAGTGGGCCTGAAGAGGCCCAAATGTCCCGACCGTGTTGGTCGCGACTCGTCTGCCGGTCACTGTGCCATCAGGCATGGGAAGGCCGGCTGAATCGTCTCCGAGCATGACTCGGACGACTCAGGACGCATCTCGTCAAGCCAGGAGACCGGCGCGAACGCCGACAATAAACCCCTTTCGCGTGCAAAGGAGGACGTCTTGCGATTCGTCCGCAGTGCCATTCTGCTTTTCCTTGTGTCCGGTTTCAGCTACGCCGCTGACCTCAAAGTCCGCGTCATCGATCCCCATTCCGCCGTTGTACCCAAGGCGCGCGTTAGTCTGCTCGACGCTTCTGGCGGGCGCGTGCTCGCCGTTTCGCCTGCTTCTGCCGCAGGCTCCGCCGCCTTCAGCGGCATCAGTGCCGGGTCATACCGTGTCCGCGTTCTTGCACCTGGGTTCGCTGAGCGGGTCGAGCGGGTGGAAGTCGGTGGCGAAACGTCCGCCCTCATCAAACTAGCGATCGCCGCCGCACCGGAAACGGTCGTCGTCACCGCTGCCGCCGCTCCCTTGCCCGCCGAACAGTCCGGCGTGACCGTTGGCACTCTCGGTACTGAGACGCTGGAGGCGCTGAACGCAACCGACCTTGGCGATGCTCTTCGCTTCGCCCCCGGCGTTACCCTGGCCGATGCAGGACGCCGTGGCGGGCTTTCCACGCTCTTCGTGCGTGGCGGCGAGTCGCGCTACAACAAAGTTCTAATCGATGACGTTCCTGTGAACGATGCCGGCGGCACATTCGATTTCGGCGTGGTCTCTCTGGACCAGATCGAGCGTGTTGAACTTCTGCGTGGCGCGGCCAGCAGTCTGTACGGCTCAGACGCCATGACCAGTGTGGTGCAGGCGTGGAGTGCCCCCGGATCGACTCCCGTCCCCGAACTTCGCTTTGGCGCCGAAGGCGGCACGTTTGGCACCGCTCGCGGATACGCATCGGTTGCCGCCGCCCGCGGCCGCTTCGACTACAACCTCTTCGGTGAGCAGTTCAACACCAGCGGGCAGGGCATCAACGACGAGTATTCCAACGCCTCGCAGGGAGCGAATTTCGGTGTACGGCTCGCAGAGAATGTTTCTCTGCGATTGCGCGCCCGCCATTCCAACAGCCGCACGGGCGTGCCGTCGAACTGGTGGTTCAACAATTTCACATTCATTCCGCCCGATAGCGATCAGTACGCGCGGCAGAATAACTTCCTGGCCAGTGCCGACCTCACCGTCGTTGGCCCTAACAACTGGATCCACCGCTTCACCGGGTTCGAATACAACCACCAGCGCCGGAACTCCGATACGGTTGCCGACGCCGGCCGGCCGTTCGATGATCCATTCGATTCGCGCACGAAGTTCAATCGCGCGGGTTTGCAATACACGTCCGAGATTTCCCCGCGTGAGTGGACCCGTACAGTTTTCGGATACCACTTCGAAGATGAGAACGGCTTTATCGACAGTTCGTTTGTGTCATTCGGATTTCCCGGTGCGACGCACACGCACGGACTGCGACGCAATCACGCTGTTTTTGGCGAGCAGTTCGTGAACTGGCGTCGCCTGTCGCTGCTGGCCGGTGCTCGCTATGAGCACAACGAAAGCTTCGGCAATAAGGTTTTGCCGCGTGCCACTCTCACGCTGCTGGCACTGCGCGGCGGCTCGCTCTTCTCTGGAACGCGACTGCGGGGCAGCTATTCAGAGGGGATCAAGGCGCCGACCTTCGAGGAGTCGTTCGGAGTCACAGGCTCATTCGTGACTATCGGGAATCCTGATCTGCGGCCGGAGCGTGCGCGCTCACTCGAAGGCGGCTTCCAGCAGAGCCTTTTCGGCGGACGCTATGCTCTGGCAGCCACATACTTCAATAACCGTTTCACCGACCAGATCCAGTTCAAGTTCGATGCTGTCGCGTCGCAGTACATCAACATCAATCGCTCGCTGGCGCACGGAGCGGAAGTCGAGCTGAGTGGACGCATCTCGCGCCGTCTCTCGCTCGACGGCGCTTACGTTTACACGTCGACGCAGGTTCTTAGCGCGCCGCTCTGCACGCCGGGGTTCGGCTGCAACGCCGCGGGAGAGCCCTTGCTGCGCCGCCCTAAGCACAGCGGCAACCTGCTGCTAACCTACAACGGTACCCGCTGGGGCGGATCGCTCGGCGGCACCTTCGTTGGCCGACGCTCAGACTCAGACTTCTTCTTCGGGGCGATACCGCCGGTCAACTATGCGGCCGGCTACGCGCGCGCCGACGTCTCCGCCTGGTACGCCATCAATCGGCGCGTTACGGCCTATGCCAATATCGGGAACATTCTCAACCACCGTTACAACGATGTCGTGGGGTATCCCGGGCTGAAAGCCAACTTCCGCGCCGGTATGCGGTTCCGAATTGGCGGCGAGTAGAGTTAGCAGCATTGAGTCTAGAGCGACCCTCAGCGGCTAAAAGCCGCCTCTGATTGAGTGCGGCTTACGGCACGCCTGAAGGCGTGCCCCTTCTTCGGCGTTGAACCTAGCGCAGCTAACGGCAGACGCGGGATGACTTTCCTCGGATGGCCGATTCGATATTTCAGCTGACTATGTCAGATGACAATTCGACATTTTCGCTGGCAGTTGAAACGGGATTGCGAGTAGCGTTGCACTCAACAAAAGGCCGGTGGTACGCCCACTAGGCGGGTTTCGAAGTAGCCATCCTCATCGCACGGTACTTCTCTCTGGCGACGATCAGCTTGCGAACATTCTCTTCGCTCAAAACCTTCTGCCGGCCGAGTTGATGCGTGACCAACGCGATTCTTGCAAAGTGCTCAACGGTCTCCATATGCATGTAAGCCGTCAGGAGATCCTCCGCATAGGTCACCACGCCATGGTTAGCCATCAGAATTGCATTGTGATCCGGCACGAGCGGGGCGAGGCTTGCGGAAAGCTCGGGAGTGCCCGGCGTGGCGTACTTTGCGAGTGGCACAGAGCCGAGCGACAGTACGATTTCGGAAACCAGTGCCTGGTCCAGAGAGAGTCCCGCTGCGGCATAGCCTGTAGCCGTCGGCGGATGCGAATGCACTACGGCATTCACGTCCGGGCGCAGCTTGTAAATTGTGAGGTGCATGGCGATTTCGCTGGAAACCTCGCGAAAGCCATCGACTTTGCGGCCGTCCATGTCCACGCGCACCATGTCTTCGCCAGACATCATGCCTTTGCACATGCAGGTCGGCGTAGAGAGCACAGTCCCATCGCTCTGCCGGACAGACAAATTGCCGTCGGTAGCCGCAATAAAGCCTTTTTCATGCAGCATCTTGCCGAGTTTAACGAGTTCGTGCCGGTGCTCGTGATCGCTCATGATAAAGGGAACTGCTCGGTCGAGTCCTACGGGGAATCTCACGCAGTTGGCGTATAGTATCCCACCCGGCACGCCTTCGCCAAATCAGTTCGGAAGTACCGCAATCTCGTCGGGCTGCGTGCTGCAGGCGGTCTGGGAAGTTAGGCATCCCGCGAGTGGCGCTGATGAATTGCGTAATAACTGCCGCCTTATAATCTATCCGTGCTCGTTACGGAATTTGATTTCTACTTGCCAGAGGAACTGATCGCGCAGCAACCGCTGTGTGACCGCGCTGCGGCGCGGATGCTCCATCTGAGACGGGAGACGAACGGATTTCGCGACACTCATTTCGGCCAGTTTCCCGACTTGCTCCGCCCTGACGATCTAGTCGTCTTCAATAACACTCGCGTTCTGCCGGCGCGCCTCTATGGACGCCGTGCCGGTATTCATTCGCAGCCGCTCAGCCCGCAGAATCCGGCGATGAAGGAGTTCCTCCACGGCCGCATGGAGGTGCTTCTGACAAAACAGCTCTCCTCCGATCCGCAAACGTGGGAGGCGCTGGTCAGGCCGGGTCGGAAGATAGGCATCGGCGAGCAGCTATATTTCGGAGAAGGAGAGAGAGGCGAGCTTCAGGCCGAGGTCGTTGCGCGCGGGGAATTCGGCGAGCGCACCGTCCGTTTCCAATCGGTTGCGGACTTCTTCGGCACCCTTGAGCGGCTCGGCCACGTACCGCTGCCGCCCTACATCCACCGCGCTGACCGCCCGGAAGACCGCGAGCAGTACCAGACGATCTTCGCCCGCGAACGCGGTTCCGTCGCCGCGCCTACTGCCGGACTGCACTTCACGCCAGAGATTCTGGAACGCCTTCGCCAGCGCGGCATAGAGACCGCCGAAGTCACTCTCCACGTCGGCCTGGGCACTTTCCAGCCCGTGCGTTCAGAAGTCGTGGAGCAGCACCGTATTCATCGCGAGCGTTACAGCATTTCGCCCGAGGCATCGGAAAAAATCAACCGCGCCCGCAGCTCCGGCCGCCGCATCGTTGCCGTCGGCACGACCTCGGTCCGCACGCTCGAATTTGCCGCCCAACAGAGCGCCGCGAAGGCGGGTGACACCAGCGCCGCCCAGCAAAGCGCCTCGCAAGCGGGTGACAGTTTTCAGGCGATTTCAGCCCAGAGCGGCGAGGCCGATATTTTCATCTACCCCGGATTCCAGTTCCGAGTTGTTGGCGCCATGCTCACCAACTTCCACTTGCCGCAATCCACGCTGCTCATGCTGGTTTCGGCATTTGCCGGACGGGAGCGCGTGCTCGCCGCCTACGAACACGCTGTAAGGGAGCGGTACCGCTTCTTCTCTTACGGCGACTGCATGTTGATCGAATAGCATTTGCGGCGAACGCTCGGAGTTGCGCATGACGAGCAATGGATCCTTATGATTTCACGCGAACGATGATGCAATATTCTCGAAGTCTTCATCGAACAATGTTTGACTGGGGATAAGTTTGACTGGGATAAGAATGGGCGACATCGGACGAGTGCTGATTATCTTCGGAGCTGTGCTATTGCTGGTCGGCGTGCTCCTGCTCGTTGCCGGACGCCTCAATCTGCCCATTGGACGGTTGCCCGGCGATATCACCTATCGCGGCAAGAACACGGTAGT
>DATMYA010000007.1 GCA_035561135.1 Clostridia bacterium | reverse complement strand
CAGGATGCGACGAGCCGACATCGAGGTGCCAAACCTCCCCGTCGATGTGGACTCTTGGGGGAGATAAGCCTGTTATCCCCGAGGTAGCTTTTATCCGTTGAGCGACGGCAATTCCACTCTCATACCGCCGGATCACTAAGCCCGAGTTTCCTCCCTGCTCGAGATGTCTCTCTCGCAGTCAGGCTCCCTTATGCCTTTGCACTCTCCGAATGGTTTCCAACCATTCTGAGGGAACCTTTGGACGCCTCCGTTACTCTTTCGGAGGCGACCGCCCCAGTCAAACTGCCCACCTGGCACTGTCCATGCGCCGGTTCACGGCCGCACGTTAGAACTCCAGTAACAAAAGAGTGGTATCCCAAGGTCGGCTCCACGAAGACTGGCGTCCTCGCTTCTTAGCCTCCCACCTATCCTGTACATCTGTTACCAGAGTCCAATGCCAAGCTACAGTAAAGCTCTACGGGGTCTTTCCGTCCTATCGCGGGTAATGCGCATCTTCACGCATACTACAATTTCGCCGGGTCCCTTGTTGAGACAGTGCCCAAGTCGTTACGCCATTCGTGCGGGTCGGAACTTACCCGACAAGGAATTTCGCTACCTTAGGACCGTTATAGTTACGGCCGCCGTTCACTGGGGCTTAAGTTCCGTGCTTCGGGTTTCCCCTAACACTTCCCCTTAACCTTCCAGCACTGGGCAGGCGTCAGCCCGTATACGTCGTATCTCTACTTCGCACAGACCTGTGTTTTTGTTAAACAGTCGCTTGGGCCTATTCTCTGCGGCCTCTCTCGAGGCTCCCCTTATCCCGAAGTTACGGGGTCATTTTGCCGAGTTCCTTAACAAGGGTTCTCCCGCTCGTCTTAGGATTCTCTCCTCGCCTACCTGTGTCGGTTTGCGGTACGGGCACTCACTCGCTCCATAGCAGCTTTTCTCGCCAGCGTGAATTCAGCATCTTCCCTACTTGTTTTCGGTCCTCATCACGGCCCAGCCTTGACGCGCGTACTTCACTACGCGCCAGCCTCACCGCTTGAACGGGGTCTACCATCGCCCCGCTATGCCTATCCTTCTGTGTCACTGCTTCTGTCAAACGCTAAGAGTGGTACAGGAATATCAACCTGTTGTCCATCGCCTACGACTTCTGTCCTCGGCTTAGGTCCCGACTTACCCTGAGAGGACGAGCCTTCCTCAGGAAACCTTAGGCTTTCGACGGCAAAGATTCTCACTTTGCTCTCGCTACTCATGCCGGCATTCTCTCTCCCGTGCAATCCACGGTCGCTTCCGCTCCCGCTTCAGCTCGCACGCGTTGCTCCCCTACCAATGTAGTCACTAGACATTAGTTATTAGTTGTTAGTTAGAGCCTTGATTAAGCCCGTGAGCATTTTCCCAATTTCTTCGTAAGTTGCCGCTAAGCTTGCATGCGTTTCTTCGGCCATGTATCCGAAGTCCTTCGCAAAATCCAGCAGCACCGCTACCTCCGCGCTCGAACCTCGCGCCATCCTTACATAGCGTCCCAGTTCTTTGGTTCCTTCCCGCTTCCCATATCCTTCGGCTATGTTCAGCGGTATACTCGTTGCCGCCCGTCTCAATTGGTTCGTCAACGCGTATTCCTCGCGCTTGGGAAAGCTCTCGCTTATCCGGTAAACTTCCTTCGCCGCTTCATAGGACTTCCGATATACCGTCAAATCCTTATAGCCGCTCATCCGCTTACCCCTTTGCCTACTAACTAATTCCTAATGTCTAATGACTACATTCCAAGACTTCGGTGCCAGGTTTAGCCCCGGTACATTTTCGGCGCACAATCACTCGACCAGTGAGCTATTACGCACTCTTTGAATGCGTGGCTGCTTCTAAGCCAACATCCTGGTTGTCTGCGCAACTGCACATCCTTTCCCACTTAACCTGTACTTTGGGACCTTAGTCGTTGGTCTGGGCTGTTTCCCTTTCGACAATGAAACTTATCTCCCACTGTCTGACTCCC
>DATMYA010000006.1 GCA_035561135.1 Clostridia bacterium | reverse complement strand
GATCTCAACAGGTCCGATCTCAGCCGTGGCGTAGTGGCGGAAACTGCTCCAAGGCCAGTCCTCCGGATTGGCACATAGGCCACGCTTTACTGAGTTGCGGTGGATGTAGCGCAGCTTCTGAACAAAGCTCTGGTGAGAGCGCACATTGTGGTCGTAGTAAACGGTTCTGCCAGAAAGGCGTTCCGGACCGCTGCGGAAGGGGGCGAGCTTTCGGGCGACGGAAATTTTCAGCGCTTGAATGGCTTGCGCCAAGGTGCCGATCTCGGGCTCGGAGATGAGCAGGTGGACGTGTTCGGGCATCAGTGTGAATCCGTAGACAGGGAAGCGATGATTGCGGCGCATGCGTTCCAAGGAATCGATGAATACGTCACACGGACGAGCGTCAGCGAGACGCCGTTGCCGCTTGTAACAACTGAAGGTCACGAAGTACGACTGATTCGTCTCGTGGTATCGCTCGAGCCCGTACGGCATGCAAAAAGGGTAGCACTGTCACAAAGGAAAGCCCCACATCTGCGAACACCGCGCAGATGTGGGGCACCGTCACCGATGGGTTGAGATATGGGCCACCAGCCTCGGAGAAAAAGGCACCACCTCCGGCCGCGCAGAACAAGGCCGCCGCTGCCACGGCAGGACGGTAATTTGGCAGGATCGTCAGCCGCTAAAGAACCTCGGCAGCTAAAAGAAAAACCCTCCCAGATTTCACTCCGGGAGGGTTTCGTTTGTTCTGGTTTCGGAACGAATGAGGTTCACCCACTGCTGTGATTCTTGAACTCCTTTGCTCGTTCTGACCAGTACTTCGCTTGCTGCGGATTAGGGCGAACACCACGGCCGGTCTCGTACAGGTGCGCTACATTGTACGCGGCATCGTCGTGCCCCTTCCGTGCAGCTTTGAGATACCATTTCATGGCTTCCTTCGGGTTTTCTAAAACACCTTCGCCACGACTGAAGCAGACCCCAACTGAGAACTGCGCTTCACCATAGCCCAACTTGGCGGCTGCCATCTCGTACCTAAAACCTTTGGCAACGTCCTTCCTGACGCCTCGACCATAGCGATAGCAGTAGCCCAGCATGTGCAACGCCTCAGGCACTTTTTGCTTGGCTGATTTCACGAACCATCCGAAGGCGGCTCGATAGTTTCGCTTCACTCCACGGCCTTCGTAGTAGGCCAGACCCAGGTTAAACTGAGCCTCCGAGTTTCCTACCCTCGCAGCTTTCCTGTAACACGCTACAGCTCGCGACGGTGCCTTCTTCGTCCCGATCCCGTAATCAAAAAACGTTCCCAGAGCTGCGACCGCTTCATTGGAACCCGCTTCTGCTGCATCCGACATCACCGCAAACACTTCATGCCAGTTTTGATTTGTTTCGTTGCGGAGGTAGAGCTTCATCGCGCTTTTGAACATCCCATCAGCGTTACGCATTTGCCCCCGCTGTTGTTGTTGCTGTTGGTTTGCGTTTTTATTCCTGCTCTCCACTATTGAGTTCCAGAGGAGTGGTCAGAACCATTCCAACGACGCCTATTGCTCGGCCTAGGAAACCTAGCCCTTTCCCAGGCTGGTGGCCCACATCTCAACTCTTCGGTGACGGTGCCCCACATCCGCGCGGTGTTCGCAGATGTGGGTCTTGTGGGCAGGGTGGCCCACCCCTAAACTCTCGTTCATATTGACCGTCTGTCTCTGGGTGCCCCGTCCTAGCTCCGCTAGAGCGGGTAGTTAGAGGTTCAGACCAGTCCGCGTTTCACCGGATTGCGATGCATGCACTTCAACTTCTCGATTCGTTTGCCTTCGCTGAGTCGCAGTAGCAAGCCAGAAGGCCTCGCGCAAGCGCGAGTGGACGCTAACTCACTGGAGCTACATAGGTCCGGCTGATGCGATCGTGCCAGCAGAGCATGTCCGGATCGACGTAAGCCCATACGAATCCGAGGCCCATCGATGCGCCTGAGAGCACTAGCGCCAGCGCGCGGGTTTTGCGTTGCGCCCAGTTCGGATGCCGGCCTTCGAACGTTCGGAGCGTGATTCCCGCCATCTGCATGCCTACAGTGCGCCCGCAATATACGAGCAACAGATACTGGTAAACGCACCAGAAGAAGCACGGCACGATGGCCGCCGCAATCGCCATTGGCTTCGTATGCGGCAGCGCGGGGATCATCGTCCAGACGATCAACTCGAACACGGCGGAGGCTGCCAATACGAGCAACCAGTCCATCAGGCCGGCATAAGCGCGCACGGGAATCATCGCCACGCGCAGCGGAATCTCGAATTCGGATTTCGCTTGCTGAAGTGGCTCGCTCTCTTCTTCCGGATCAAGATGGATTTCCGCGAACAGTGCGCCCTGGATGGTCGGCATGACCTCTTCGGGCACGTCCAGAATGCGGGGCCGGTTCATCACAGGGTCGGCTAGTTCGTCGGCCGTTTGCCTCGGCATGGTAGCCATGAGCGGCTTGGGGAAAAATATGACGTTGGAATCCGTTCGCGCAGCCTCGGACGCTTCGGGTTCAACCGCAGCACGCGGCGTGTCGAAGTCGAAATCGGGATCGTAGTCGCTTGCCGCAGCCGTGCTCTGGGCCGGAGGGCCTGAGTACAGCCACTCGCTTTCCGCATCGACGGGCGAAGCCGGGCCGGCAGTTGCATGCGCGAGCGGGATATCGACCGCTGCTGGCTGCTCGTAGGCGGCATTCGCGCGACGATAGAAGTCTGTGTCGGCCGCTTCCGTTCTCCGCGCCGGCGGTGGCTGCTGCGTCGATTGCGCTTCGGTTTCGAAATCGAGCCGCATTGACTGATCGCCCTCGATCTTGCGGCGGCGCTTCGCACGATAGCGACTCACGCGCGATGCGACCTCGCTGCGCCACGGTTCGTTCTGCGTGGCCTCAGCCAGCGTCGGTTCGTATTCTGGTTCGGCAGAATGCATTATTTCTGTTCCTGATAAGCCGGAATGACCGGGCAGAAGAGCGCGAGTATGGGAGGTCGCTTAATACCGGAAGATTGGGTCTGTTTGGATCGAGCGGAACCGCAACAGGCGCGCATCTGCGCTGTAGCGACACGCCTGCGATGCGCGTCATAAGACGCGTTCGTGGCGCCGCCCTCCGGCCATGCCGGTCTGCGGAACGAAGAGACCATCAACGGATTGGGAGAACCAGAGCGAGCGGCTTGTCCAGCACGACTTGCCGAGACTTCAAAGCAACTTTGCCGGGTAGGCTGTTGCGTGCTACCTTGCGAAGTTCGAACAAGTACGTGCCAATGACTTGCCGCAGACGATTGAATATCACAGTAAAACTCGTAAGTCACTTCCTTCTACTCTGGTTGCTAGTTACCAGCCAGTGGCTAGTTGCGCAAGAATTGCCACCCAACGTCCCCAGCCAGCCTGCAGCCGCAGCTTCCACACGCCCTGCTACCGGACTGGAGCGCCCTCTGCCCGGAGAGGAAGTGATCATCCGCGCGCGCGAACAGGAAAAATCCGGGGATATTTACCGCCTCCGCGGCGAGGTCGAGGTGAGCTTCCGCATGTTCACCTTCCGCGCTACCGAGATCACGTACAACTCCGCTTCCGGCGATCTTGAGGCGATCGGCCATGTCATGTTTGACGGCGGTCCGCACGATGAACACCTGGAAGCCAGTCGCGCCACTTACAACGTCAACACGGAAAGCGGCAAGTTCTACAACGTCATCGGCACCGTCGGCGCGAGTTTTCGTGGACGCAACGTCGTACTCACCACCTCGAATCCTTTCGTCTTCTCCGGCAAGCTCGTCGAGAAGAGTGGGCGCGACCGCCTTATCGTGCATCGAGGCAGCATCACTTCGTGTTCGATGCCCAAGCCCAAGTGGACCTTCGAGGCCGAAAAGATCGATGTCGTGGTTGGCGAAGATGCGAAGATGTATCACAGTACGTTTCGCATACGGCGCATTCCGATCTTCTACTTTCCCTATGTGCAGCATCCGGTTGAGAACCTCGGCCGGCAAAGTGGATTCCTGATCCCCACCATCGGCCGGTCTTCGCGCAAGGGCAACATCCTCGGCGAATCGTTTTTTTGGGCCATTAACCGCAGTGCCGATGCGACGATAGGAGCGGAATACTTCTCGCGGCGGGGATGGAGCCAGCACGGCGAATTCCGCGCCAGGCCCAGTGAGAAGTCAAACGTCGAACTGCGCTACTTCGGCGTTTTCGATCGCGGCTTTGGACCCACCGGGCAGGATCAGGGCGGCCAAGATATTCGACTCAATACGGATATCGAACTGCCGCACGGATTCCGTGCGGTGACGAACGTGAACTATCTCAGCTCGTTCCTCTTCCGGCTCGCTTTTTCGGAAACGTTTTCGCAGGCCGTCAACTCAGAGGTCAAGTCGGTCGTCTTCATCTCGAAGAGCTATAACGGGTTCTCGTTCGGCGGCATGAGTTCGCGTTACCAGAACTTCCAAAGCACCGCGCCCGGGGACCGCATCCTGATCGCGCACGCGCCGACCTTCGAGGCATCCAGCGTGGAGCGCCGCATCGGCGGCACGCGCGCGATGTGGTCGTTCGATGCCTCTGCCGAAGGCGTCACCCGCCGCGAACCGGATTTTGTCACCGCCGATCTCGTCGGACGCTTCGATTTAGCCCCGCGTCTCTCACTGCCTTTGATAATCAAGGGCTGGAGCCTGCGTGCGGATGCCGGACTACGCGACACCTTCTACACTCAGCGACTGCAACCCACGCCGACAACGGTCGGCACACTCATCAATGACACGCTGGAGCGCCATGCAGTAGAAGGGGCCGTCGAGCTACGTCCCCCCAGCATCTCTCGCGTCTTTGATCGCACCGTCCTCGACCGCAAGCTCAAGCACACCATTGAGCCGCGAGTCATCTATCGTTACGTCGCCGGTGTCGATTCCTTTCCGGCGACCATTCGCTTCGACGCCCGCGATATTTTGAGCAACACCAGCGAAGTCGAAGTTGGATTCGTGAACAGTATCTACGCCAAACGCACGGGCAACGGCAAACAACGTGAGTGCGCGCCCGAAGTGCAACCAGAGCGCAAGGGCAACGAAAATGAGGCGGGCACCATCGCCGGCGAGGCTGCCGTGCCGAAGCGCTGTGAGGACTCCGGCGTTGTAACTCGTGAAGTGTTGCGCTGGGAGCTCGCGCAAAAGTATTTCTTGAACCAGGACTTCGGTGGCGCACTCGTCCCGGGACGGCGCAACGTCTTCACTACTACCGCCGACTTAACCGGGATCGCCTTTCTGACCGAGCCACGCCGCTTGTCGCCCTTCGTCTCTCGTCTGCGCGTGCTCACCAGCGCCAACACCGACGTGCAATGGAACCTCGACTACGATCCGCGGAAAGGCCGCATTAACGCCAGCACCGTGCTGGCGAACTACCGTATAGGCGATTTCTTCTTTGGCGGCAGTCACGCCTTCCTGCACGCGCCGGGCGAGGTGATGACCCTTGGGCCGAGTGATGCGCAGGAGCGATTCAGCCAGTTCCGCATCCTGCTCGGCTTCGGACATCCGAACAAGCGCGGTTTCAGTGCAGGCGCCAGCACCGGGTTCGATGCCAATTTCGGGTTCCTGCAATACTCGTCTGCGCAGACCAGCTATAACTGGGATTGTTGTGGCGTCAGCGTGGAATACCGGCGCTTCGCGCTCGGCTCCGTGCGAAATGAGAATCAATTTCGCTTCGCGTTTACCCTGGCGAACGTGGGCACGTTCGGAAATCTGCGCCGTCAGGAGCGCTTGTTCTAACAGGCAGCAAACACGGACTCAGCGGCTTAAAGCCCCCTTTTCAATCAGCGCACGCCAGACGGCGTGCCCCTTCAAAGAACTTAGTTCCAGCAGCCTGCAAAAAGTTCTATTGCTGCTGAGGTGCGTTAGCTCGGATGAGCCGCTCGCCGCGCTATCGCTTATTTGCGCGAGCTTCCTGCAATTTCCTGGACTTTACTTCCACTCCGTTGGCCAGCTTCTCTTTGTGCGCTTCGAGTTTTTTTGCTACGGACTCATCGCCAACGGCGAGTATCTGCGCGGCCAGAATACCGGCATTCGTCGCGCCAGCTCTTCCGATCGCGACTGTCGCAACGGGAATGCCTGCGGGCATCTGCACCATCGCGAGCAGGGAGTCCAGTCCGTTCAGAGGCGTCGAGGCGATCGGCACTGCAATCACCGGCAGAGTGGTTTCGGCGGCTATTACGCCCGCGAGGTGTGCGGCGCCGCCCGCTCCCGCAATGATCACCTTCACGCCGCGCTTCCGTGCGCTGCGCGCCAGTTCGCCGGTTCGGGCGGGCGAACGGTGCGCCGAAGCGATGTCGATCTCATAGCCAATGCCGAACTCGTCCAGTGCCTTTGCGGTTTCGTTCATCACCTCGAGATCCGAGTCGCTACCCATCACGATTGAAACGAGCGTTCTGTGTGTCATCGCACCTCTGCGGTTCTTGTAAATGAAATCAGCGCATACCATTTGCGCGTTCACTGCTACTTTGCGGCTTGCTTCAGACCCCGGACGGCAATGTCCTTGCGGTAGTGCATGTCCTCGAAGTGAATCTTCCCGGTCGCTTCATAGGCGCGCGAAACCGCCTCCTGCAATGTGGTGCCGCGAGCAGTTACACCCAGCACGCGCCCTCCAGATGTGTAGAACGCGCCATCGCGCTTGTCGGTTCCCGCGTGAAATACCTTCACGCCGGGGAGTTCATCAGCGGCCTCAATACCTTGTATGCGCTTCCCAACCTCGAAGGCACCCGGGTAGCCGCCGGAAGCCACTACAACGCAAACCGCTGCATCACTCGACCACTTGAAATCACCATCGCTGACGCGCCCTTCGATGCTCGCTTCGATGGCTTCGACCAGGTCGCTCTCCATGCGCATAAGGATTGGCTGCGTCTCCGGGTCGCCCAATCTGCAATTGAACTCCAGCACGACGGGGCCGCGCGCCGTCATCATCAGTCCGCAGTAAAGAATGCCTTTATATTCTGCGCCTTCCGCGGCCATTCCGGCCACGACCGGGCGCGCGACGTGGGCGATCAGCCAGTCCCGCATCTTGTCGTCCACGATGTTGGCCGTGGAGTACGCCCCCATGCCGCCCGTGTTTGGGCCAGTGTCGCCGTCGCCTACGCGCTTGTGATCCTGTGCCGCGACCAGCGGAGCTACGCGCTCGCCATCGCTCATCACCAGGAACGAAAGCTCTTCGCCTTCAAGAAACTCTTCCACCACCACGCGCCGGCCAGCGTCGCCAAGCATCTTTCCGCTGAGCATCTCGGCCGCGACCGTCGTGGCCTCTTCTTTGGTCTTGGCGATGACCACGCCTTTACCCGCGGCGAGTCCATCGGCCTTCACCACGATTGGAGGATGGAAGTGCGCCAGCGCGTCCTTCACTTCCTGATCCGTTGTGCAGATGGCGTAGCGTGCCGTAGGAATGCGATGCCGCTGCATGAACTCCTTGGCGAAGCTCTTGCTTGATTCCAGCCGTGCCGCAGCCTGCGTCGGCCCAAAAATGGGCCAACCGCGCCGCTGGAACTCATCCACGACGCCCATCATCAGCGGCAATTCCGGCCCGACAACGGTCAGGTCCGGACGGATTCGATTCGCGATCTCAACGATGGAGTCCACGCTCTTCAGGTCCACGGCGACGCATTCCGCCGCATCGCAGATGCCCCCGTTTCCCGGAGCGCAAAACAACTCAGTCACCCTCGGCGATTGCCGCAGCTTCCATACCAGCGCGTGCTCGCGACCGCCACTACCCAGAACCAGAACTCTCATTTTCTTTCACCCGCGCTGGCGCAAACTTCGCGCCGAAGCCAAGACACTCCTGCAAAGGTTATGGATTCCATTGTACTTGTGTCAATCAGTGCAACAGAACATTGCCGAACGCCAGATGGGAGCGCCGTTGTTCGGCTCCAAGCTTGTTCATGGGTTATGATTTCGAACTTGCGTTCCAACTCCGGGGAGGGCGGAGAAGATGAAAATTCAGGAACGTGCATGGCGGCGGGAAGTTCACACGCCCAGCCTTCCAGAGATCCACTCCAGCCTGCCAATACCAGTGGCGCCGGGATTTCTGCGCAAACTGATAGCCTTCGCCGGGCCTGGCTTTCTCGTTGCGGTTGGATACATGGATCCCGGCAATTGGGCCACCGACCTGGCCGCCGGTTCCCGTTATAACTATCGTCTCCTGTTCGTCATCATGCTCTCCAACCTGATGGCGATCCTGCTCCAGAGTCTCTGCATCAAGCTTGGCGTCGTCAGCGGACGCGACCTCGCGCAGGCATGTCGCGACCACTACAGCCGCCCCGTCAGCTTCATGCTTTGGATACTTGCCGAGATAGCCATCGCCGCCTGCGACCTGGCAGAGGTGATCGGCTCGGCAATCGCCCTCAACCTGCTCTTCCGAATCCCGCTGATTGTGGGCGTCTGCATTACGGCGCTCGACGTACTTCTGATTCTGTTCCTGGAGAACAAGGGATTTCGCTATATCGAAGCCATCATCCTCGTGCTCACGGGCACCATCGGCGTCTGCTTCGGGCTTGAAATACTTTTTTCCCGGCCAGAAGTTGGCGGCATCGCGCACGGCTTCCTCGTCCCTTCGCCCGAACTGCTCCAGAATCCCGAGATGCTGTACATCGCCATTGGCATCCTCGGGGCCACTGTAATGCCGCACAATCTGTACTTGCACTCTGCCGTGGTGCAGACGCGCAATTTTGAGCGCACGCCCGAGGGCAAGCGCGAAGCGATCAAGTTCTGCAACATCGATTCCGCCGTTGCGCTGACTTTTGCGCTGTTCGTTAACGCTGCCATCCTCATCGTCGCTGCCGCAACCTTCTACCGCAGCGGCAACCACGAAGTTGCCGAGATACAGGACGCCTATAAACTACTTTCGCCCCTTCTCGGCGCAAAGTTCGCCAGCGGCCTCTTCGCCTTTGCCTTGCTTGCCTCGGGGCAGAATTCCACCCTCACAGGTACGCTTGCAGGTCAAATCGTGATGGAAGGCTTCATGAACCTGCGAGTGCGTCCGTGGCTGCGCAGGCTCATCACGCGCCTGGTCGCCATCATTCCTGCCGTCATCGTCACGGCCGTCAGCGGAGAGAGCGGCACGGCTCGCTTGCTGGTGCTCAGCCAGGTCGTCCTCAGCATGCAACTCAGCTTCGCCGTCTTTCCGCTCATCATCTTCACCGGTGACAAATTGAAGATGGGCGAATTCGTCAATCCGACCTGGGTAAAACTGCTCTCCTGGATCGTGGCGATTGTCATTGCTTTGCTCAACGCCTGGCTGCTCGCGCAGGCGTTCACCGCCTGGATCAGGTAGCGCGAATTGAGTCCTCGTTGCAGGCCAGGCTTGTGCAGGCGTTGCTTGCTGCTGACAGCGATGCCCTGCAGGTCGTAAACTACTTGTTTCGGCAAGGCTTGTGCAGATGTGGGGACACTTGCGGCGCTTCGCCGATCTCTTTCGTTCGATTCCATTTTGAAGGCGTGTTCATGAATACTTTCGGCAGCCGTTCTGTCCTTCGCGTCGGCAAACGCGAATACGAGATCTACCGCATCCATGCGCTTGACAAGCAGGGCATCAGCACCACTGGATTGCCCTATTCGCTTCGCATCCTGCTTGAGAACCTGCTGAGGCGGGAAGATGGGCGTGCCGTTACCGCGGATACCATTCGCTCGCTCACATGCTCGAGTGGCAAGAGCATGCCCTCAGATGAAATCGCATTCATGCCTTCGCGCGTGCTGTTGCAGGATTTCACGGGCGTTCCGGCGGTCGTCGATCTCGCCGCTATGCGAGATGCCATGAAGCGCCTTGGCGGCGATCCGTCGCTCATCAATCCTATGCAGCCGGCAGAGTTAGTCATAGACCACTCCGTGCAGGTAGATGAGTTTGGAAATTCCTGGGCGTTCAAAGTCAATGCCGACCTCGAATTCCAGCGCAACAAGGAACGCTACACGTTCTTGCGCTGGGGACAGACTGGGTTCAAGAATTTCGCCATCGTTCCTCCGGATACCGGCATCGTTCACCAGGTTAATTTGGAGTACCTCGCTCGCGTCGTCTTTGTCCTCGGCGAAGGCGAAACCGGCAAGCCGGTAGCGTATCCCGACACGGTTGTCGGCACCGACTCGCATACCACGATGATCAACGGCCTCGGCGTGCTCGGGTGGGGCGTTGGCGGAATCGAAGCCGAAGCCGCCATGCTAGGCCAGCCGGTGTCGATGCTCATTCCGCAGGTGATCGGCTTCCGCCTTATCGGCCACTTACGCGAAGGCGCTACCGCCACAGATCTCGTGCTCACCATCACCGAGATGCTGCGCAAGAGGGGCGTCGTGGGCAAGTTCGTCGAGTACTTCGGCCCCGGCCTGCCGTCGTTGCCACTCGCGGACCGCGCCACCATCGCCAACATGGCTCCCGAGTACGGCGCTACCTGCGGCATCTTTCCGGTCGATGCGGAGACGCTTCGCTTCATGAAGTTGACGGGCCGGTCGGATGCGCACGTCGCTTTGGTGGAGGCCTACTGCAAGGAGCAGGGACTTTTCCATACAGCCTCCACGCCGCAGGCCGACTACAGCGACGTGCTTGAACTCGACCTCGCTACGGTCGAGCCGTCCATCGCCGGCCCCAAGCGTCCGCAGGATCGCGTACTGCTTTCGACGGCGCACAAGTCGTTTGAAACGGCGCTGCCGGCGCTGATCAAACCGGGCAAGAGCGTGCCGCAGAAGCCTGTCGAGCGCTTCGAGGGCGAGGGCGGCAGTCCGACGGCGCCCGGCGTAGAAGACCAGACCGCACCCGCCGCCGAAAAACCCTTGCTGGTGGATGTTCGTAATGCTCTGCGTCACGGCTCCGTTGTCATAGCGGCCATCACAAGCTGCACAAATACTTCGAATCCTTCGGTCATGATCGCCGCAGGGCTGCTTGCCCGGAAGGCCGTCGAGCACGGGTTGTCGGTTGCGCCCTGGGTTAAGTCGTCGCTCGCTCCCGGCTCCAAGGTTGTGACCGAGTACCTGAACAAAGCAGGGTTGCAGGGATACCTCGACAAGCTGCACTTCAACCTCGTCGGTTATGGCTGTACGACGTGCATCGGCAACAGCGGTCCGCTTCCGCAGGAAATCTCGGACACCATTGCCGAGCAGGACCTCGTCGTTGTCAGCGTGCTCAGTGGCAATCGAAACTTCGAAGGCCGCATCAACTCGGAAGTTCGCGCCAACTACCTGATGTCGCCGCCGCTCGTCGTTGCCTACGCCATTGCCGGACGCATCGACGTTGACGTTTACAACGAGCCGCTGGGTTATGGTGCAAACAACAAGCCGGTTTTCCTGCGCGACATCTGGCCAACGCAGCAGGAAGTGATCGACACCATGGCGTCCTGCATAAGCCCGGAGATGTTCCAGTCCAGCTATGCCGACGTGCTCAAGGGAGACGATCGCTGGCAATCGCTTAATGTGCCCAAGGGCGACACCTTCGCCTGGGACAGTGCCTCGACGTACGTGCAGAACCCGCCTTACTTCGAAGGCATGACGACGACGCCCCCGCCGGTGAAGGGCATCAGCGGAGCCCGCGTCCTGGCCGTGCTCGGCGACAGCGTCACGACAGACCACATCTCCCCCGCCGGAAACATCAAGGCCGACAGCCCCGCGGGTCGTTATCTCCTTGAGCATGGCGTGGAGGTAAAGGACTTCAACTCTTACGGTTCGCGTCGCGGCAACCATGAAGTAATGATGCGCGGCACATTCGCCAACATCCGCCTGCGCAACAAACTTGCGTCGCCGAAGGAAGGTGGCTTCACTCGCCACATCCCATCGAACGAGCCGATGAGCATCTACGACGCCTCGGTGAAGTATCGGGAGGAAGGCGTCCCGCTCGTCATTCTCGCAGGGAAAGAATATGGCTCAGGGTCATCGCGCGACTGGGCTGCGAAAGGTCCGCAACTGCTCGGCGTACGTGCGGTCATCGCGGAAAGCTTTGAACGCATCCACCGCTCGAACCTGGTTGGCATGGGAATCCTGCCGTTGCAGTTCCTTTCAGACGACAACGTTGAAACGCTCGGACTGACGGGCGAAGAGACTTACGAGATCATCGGAGTCGAAGACGCTCTAAAGCTCTTTGCCCCTGGGAAGCACGTCAGCGTCCGCGCGCTGAACGCCGACGGCACCGCCGTCGAGTTCGACGCTACGCTACGCATTGATACCCCGCAGGAAGTGCTCTATTACCAGAATGGCGGCATCCTGCATTACGTGGTGCGCCAGTTGCTGCAAGGGAAAGACAAGCCGGATGCACTCGCAGGCATCAAGACGGTGGCCGATGCAGCCACTGGTTCGAGCGTGACATAAACCTGGGAGATTGATGGATACGCAAGGAAGGCGCGGCCATGGCCGCGCCTTACCTTTTGATCGCTGATTCCAGCTGTTGCTAGATTCCGACGGCTTCGTAGTCGTCGTATCCCGCGGCAGCTTCGCCGCGGCGGTATCCGTGAACGCCGTACGGCATTCGCGATTCGAACCTGCGGCGCCGCAATTCCCGTCCGGCCCACAACCCCAGTGCCACCACGCCAGCCATTACAGCAGCGGTGCCGATTGCCGCACCTGGATTGTCGGCGACAGGACGTGCAATGCGGCCAGCCGTTACCGCCACCTTTCCGGGAAGCCCCATCTGCTCACGGAAGTTCCGGATCGCGTCAGTCCCGCCACGCTCCAGCGCACGATGAGCATTCAGAAACGTCCTCATCGAAGGTGCAGCAAGGTCTTCACCACCATGCACGACCGCGTGATCGACGCCACGCTCCCGTTGCCGTTCGAGCAACTCATCCAGGGCGTCCGCAATCAACATGGGCCGCGTCGCCACGGCACGGAAAGAAACACGGCCACTCTTGTCGATGATGAAAGTTGAATTGGGGATTTGCCCGTACTTGCGATGGACTTTGCCGTTGAGGTCGTCTACCAGGATCGGCATTTCAATTTCATCTTCCTCCCGCAGCATTTCGGCCGCGGCCACTTTGTCCTGCTGCGATTTGTGGGCAGTAAGCTCTTCGCCCGGATGCGCTTCTCGTACATAGACAAAAAGGAATTGCACGTCATCATCGCGGTAATCGTTATAGAGATCGTTCATGCCCTCGATGGAGCCAGCGGTTTGCGGACAGGTTGCCGAGCCGAATGTAAGCACGACGTTCTTCTCGCTCCGGAAGTCGCTCAGGCGGACCTTGTCGCCGTCCAAGGCTCGTAGTTCGAAGTCGGGCGCGCGTTCTCCCGGCTGGGGCGCATGGCCAAACCTTCCCGCCGCAACGTCCCTCAACAAATTCTTTTTGTCGAACCGCTCGTAGTTGTACCCGGATGAGCCGAACATTTTAATTCCTCCTTACGGGATCTCAGAGCTGTCTTCCCCGCGCCGGAAATTCGAATAATGAAAGCTGCCGCCAAACTCGTTTCTGGGCCGGCGGCCACATGAGTGTTATGACCCATCCCGTTCGATGCCCTATGCTTGGCTTTACGTTTGCCTCGAACACGATTTCGGTATCTTCAAGTTCGGAATAGCGCTGCGACTTGCTCCACTGACAGTGGCGCTTTAGAATCGGTCCGGCAGTTCTCGTACTTCATAGGAGAGTTCTGCATTCACAAGCGGAGGATTGAATGGCAGCGCTGAAAGCTGGAGACATGGCGCCCGACTTCGAAATCCCTGCGGTCGTGGGCAACGTAAAAACGAAGGTAAAGCTCAGCGACTATCGGGGAAAGAAGAACGTCGTCATAGCCTTTTATCCGCTGGACTGGACGCCGGTCTGAACGGCCCAGATGCCGGCGTACAACGCGGACCTCGATAAGTTCGCCGGTTTCGATGCCCAGGTTCTGGGCATGAGTGTAGATTCCATACCAAGCCATGTCGCGTGGCAGAAGCGCGAGATAGGTTACCTGGATTATCCGTTGTGCAGCGACTTCTTCCCGCATGGCGACGTTGCCAGGAAGTTCGGGATTCTGCGTGAGGGCGATCCGATCCCGGGTATCAACGAGCGCTCATTATTCATCATCGACAAAGAAGGCAAAATTGCTTTCGGTAAGGTGTACCCGCTCGATCAGCAACCCGATAACGAAGAATGTTTCGACGTGCTTCGTAAGCTCTAATCCAACTGCTTTCACGAACCCCGCCAACCTTGGCGGGGTTTTGGTTTTTCGGACAGGCGCGGCCGAAATTTGAACCCTGCCCCCAGATTGCTGTATCCAAGTACATACGGTCTGGGAAGCAAAGCGTTCGGGCCTTATCTTGGAATTGAAGAGATGCCGGGTGGAGTAGGCCTTCAGGTCTGAATTTAGCAACATGGCTGGGGAGCGGCTATTGGCCGCTGAGGTACGGCTCGACTGCACAGCATTCAGCCGCCGCATTCAGCATGGCGCGAAATCCCAGGAGTTGTGCTGGCATCATTTACCATGGGTGTCAGCACTTGGCACTTCAATCGAAGGACGACGAGAAGAATGATGAAGAACAAGTTCACGGCACTGCTACTCAGCCTTTTGCTCCTGGCCTCATGCACGCTGGCGGTGGCGGCAGACACCTCCTCCCTGCGTCCCCCGAAAGGAGCTAAGGTCGCAATCATCGTCTTTGAGGACGTCCAGTGTCCGGATTGCGCCCGCGCCGAGCCCTTGCTTCAGGAAGCGGTCAAGACTTACAAAATCCCGCTCATTCGTCACGACTTCCCGCTGCCCATGCATAACTGGAGCTTCGAGGCGCACGTCATGGCCCGCTATTTCGATATCAAGTCCAAAGCACTGGGCGAGGAGTTCCGAAGCTTCCTGTTAGAGAACCAGCGCAGCGTCACGCCGCTGAACCTTCGCGGGATAGCCGATCGCTGGGCCGCAGAACACAAGACAACACTGCCGTTTGTTTACGATCCGAAAGGCGAGCTGGCGGCGAAGGTGAAGGCCGACTTCGCTCTCGGCCAGCGTGTCGGAGTCGAGCACACTCCGACGATCTACGTCGTAAGCAACACCCAGCGTGGGACACCGTTCGTGGAAGTCGTCGATCGTTCTCAGCTCTTCCAACTCATTGACAAGATGCTGCGTGAGGCCGCCCCGGTCGCGACCAAGGCGACGAAGCCGGCCAGGAGCACGAAAACCACCGCAAAGCCGTAGCAAACGATATTGCGCAACAGAAGCAGCCCGCCGCGAGCGGGCTACTTCTGGTTGAGGATCACTGCCGTCCTCTGGCCCCGAACTTCCAAGTCAAGGCTAGTTGCGCCCCAACGGATGGTGCGGTTGATGTCAGGCCGACCGGCATCCCGACCTTGATTTCCCAGCGATGGTTCGGCGCAAAAATCGCCTCCGGAACGAAGGCGATGTCCGTCCTGTCCGATGCGAGGTCGTGCACGCCTACGATTTCGATCACAGGGCGAAAGGCTTCGCTGGCCTCATACATTGCGGCGAAGTTGTAGATGACGTTCTTCTCGCGTTCCTCGCCGATGCGAGCAACCGCCGTTTCATAGCCGATGTTGGTGTGCGTCCATAGCCCTCGCAGCAGGTGTGTGTCGATGTTCAATGTTCCGCCTGCACCGACCGAACGCTCGGCCACGCGTTTGTCTCCCGTCGGCAGTTCGACCTCCGGGTTGATGGAAACCGCGAACCTCCGCGAATTGTCTCCCAGAAGCAGCAGCCGATATCCGACTTCCAGATTGCCCGGACGAATGTAGGTCTCTCCCGAATCATGCAGCCGATCCAGCCCAACGCCTATTGAGAACTGCTGGCGCGGAGCGAAGCCGTATTCCAATTCCGCAGGCAGCACCTCGTACAGATCGGCGCGGCGAAGGTATTGATACTTGAGCTGCACGTTGCCCGCACCACGAGTGAACGGAGCCGCGAAGTTCGTATTGATCGGCTCACTGTCGTGGGCAATCAGCCAGCCGGAACAACAGAGAAGCACAACCATCAGCCGCACAAACCTACGCATTCGTACTTCCCATCTTGAATAATCAGAACTTACCGTGTATTGGGTTGCGAATATGCTCGCCGCGGTTGGGTCGTTGGACAACATCTCGGAATCAGGAAGAACGTTATGGTGCCCCACATCTGCCGAACCGGGCCGATGTAGGGTGCCGATTAGAAATATTGGAAAGGGAGTTGTGGGACACCCACCAAGCCTTAGGAGGTAGAGATGCCCTGGAGTGTACGAATACAGGATGAGGTGGGGAGATACCCAACAAACGCGGAATTCTGCCAAGGCGTCTGTCGGCTGCGATTCGATCTCAACCGCTTATGCCAGAAAGGCGTTTCCGGATCGCTGCGGAAGGGGGCGCTCGGAGGACGGAAATTTTCAGCGCCTGTTACAAAGGAAAGCCCCGGATCTGCGAACACCGCGCAGATGTGGGGAACGTCACCGAAGAGTTGAGATAGGCGTCACCAGCCAGTACAAAGCAGATTCTTCGCTTTGCTCAAGGATGACACTTCTTCTTTTTGCGTGCGCTTGTCAGCCATGTGAAACGGGGGAGCGCTTATGCGCTCCCCTGCTTTTTCAAGCTGACAAGTCTGTGCAGTGTTCCGTCCTCATCAGAAGGCAGATGCGAATCCGGCTCCAATCAACTTCACGACGATGTACCAACCGAAGATGACTGCGAATGCCGTGCCACGCTTCACCTTGCTGTTGGACGAGAATCCAATGGCCATCAGCACAATGCTCCAGATCACGATGATGTCCAGCGCCGAGGCCATTCCATAGAGAAACTTATGCTGGGTTACATCCATGAAGTAGGCGGGGTTCGTGGCTACGGGGTTGCGAATACTGAATCCATCGGGGTCTACGCCGGCGTACAAGGTCACCATGCCAAGCAGTGAGGTCACAAGCGATGGCAGCCAGCCATAGAAGACAATCGCCAGCGCCGTCTTGTACCCGATCGTTGCGCCTATCCCAAAGTTGAAAGTCGCCATCAGTACGGCGGCAATTAACAATGCCGAGATCAGCAGGATCAGGGGAGACATGTAACCCGAAACCTTGCCGATCGTGACCTGCATGTCCATGGCGCGGTCGCGTTGTTCGGCCGGCATCTTGTCGAACTGTTCGACGGCTCGCGGGTTCTTCGCAATCTCGTTCTGCATGATGCGTTCCCAGCCAACCTTCTGGCCCATCGTGAAGACGAACAGCATTGACATGACGGACAAGAGAAGCCAGGGCATCCACCAGCTTGCATTGTTGCGGATGTCGATGAAAGTTCTTGATGGCGCGACGAAGGTATTGATGACGCGTTGCGGTTCTGAGAGTCGCATCACTTCCGGCGCAAGTTGCGGAGCGGTAGACGAGCTCATCCTTTAAGACTCCTGTTCAGCTCGATGGGGCTTTAGCGTTGCGGATTGTACCACCGCGATGCGCTGCGCACGTATTGGGAATGGTTGTGCGCGTTCCCCGTCAGGCGCGGATTTCCGGCGTGGCCGCCAGCAGCGAACGCGTGTATGGATGCCGAGGCGCGGTTGTGATCTGCTCCGTTGACCCAACCTCCAGCAGTTTGCCGCTCTGCATGACGGCTATGCGCGTTGCGAGATACCGAACAACGGGCATGGAGTGCGAGATAAACAGGTACGTAAGACCGAAGTCGCGCTGTAGTTGCGCGAGCAGGTTGACGATCTGCGCGCCTACGCTGACATCGAGGGCCGACACAGGTTCGTCGGCAACGATGAACTTCGGTCGCAGAGCCAGTGCGCGTGCAATCCCGACGCGCTGCCGCTGACCTCCGCTGAACTCGTGCGGGTAGCGCGCCAGCGCCGAAGAATCCAGCCCGACGGCGCGCAGCAAATCCTCAGCCCGGCGGCGGCGCTCCGTGGACGAAAGCTTTTCGTGGATTTTGAAAGGCTCGGTAACGATCTGCTCGACGTTGAGGCGCGGGTCCAGCGACCCGAAGGGGTCCTGGAAGATGATCTGCATGTCGCGCCGCATCCTGCGCATTTCGCGGACTGAGAGAGCTGTAAGGTCGCGACCTGCGAAGCGCACAATTCCTGACGTAGGTTCAATCAGTCGCAGGATCAGTCGGCCGAGCGTGCTTTTGCCGGAGCCGGATTCGCCGACCAGTCCGAGCGTCTCTCCTTGTTCGATCGTGAGCGAAACATCGTCAACGGCGCGCACTTCGCCATGCGCTCGACCGCCGTAAGCGGATTCACCAAGCGGATAGATTTTGACCAGATTCTCGACTTCGATCAGCGCCACGGTTTGTGATGGTAGCAGAGCCGGACTCCGGCGGAGGCCGGGCCGCGAGATTCGAGTTGTCGCCGCGCACTCAACTGTGCTGCACTAGGCGCGTGCAACCCATTGAAGCGCAATTTGATTTCACGATGGACGATTTCGCCGACGCGCAGCGGGCCAACCTGGCCGAGGCTTCCGAGCAGCGCTGGCGCTGGATCTCGCTCTATGTGCTGGCCGTGATGATTTTCGGCATCGGCCTTTATGCGTACATGGAGACCCAGAGAGTCGCCATCAGCATCGGCTTTTGGATCCTGGGCATGATCCTGCTCATGCTGCGACGCTTGAAAGTTGCGGGCGCGACCAGCGCGTTTCGTAAGCAAGCCGAACAGTTTCGTGGAATGAAGCTGATCGTGGACGACGAAGCGATACGTTTCCGCAGCGAAGGACGAAACCTCGCCCTGCCATGGCCGGCGCTAAGACGCTTCCGTGAATCCGAAACCCTGTTCGTCCTCTATCCAAGCGGGGGTTTTCTCGCCATTCCGAAGCGGGCGTTGAGCGAGTCGCAGGTAGAGCAGTTCAGGCAGGCGCTCGTGGAAAAAGTGTCGCAGCGCTGACTCGGGGCGAAGCCGTACTCGGTCGATGCCTGACTTAACACAAGGAATGCACTGGAACCAAGCAAAAAGGCCCGAGCCCAATCAGCTTCGGGCACGGGCCTTTTCTTCCGCGCGGTAAACTTGTTGCCCCTGAAGGGTGTTGGGTCAGGCTGCAGGCCGCATCTCTGCAGGGCGTTCGTACTCTGACGTACTCGTCGGCTGCGGGGTTGCCCTCTTCCGCGTTTTCCGCAACACGACAATGATCAGCAGAATCGCACCGACGGCGCGCCAATCCGGAATAGCGGCTGCTGCCAGAGTGGCCCGCAACACATGTGCGGAAGCTTCCGCGCTGAATCTCTGCATTGCCGGGTTAATGCCTGCGTCGGCGCTCTTGGCAAGTTCCGAGCCGTGCCATCCCGCACGCGCCGGTGCAAACTGCGTAGCATCGTCGGGCGGCTGTTCGAGAAGCTTCTGTATGTCCGGGCGAATCGGCGTAGCGTTCGCATCCAAAACGCCAAAGAGGATGAGGATGCCGGTCGCCAGCAGCGTCGTCATCAAGATTCGAGTCACTAGCCTTTTGCCGGTCACAAGTAATTGGATGCATGGAGAACGGCGAGAAGTTCCAACTTCTCGCTGAAAGCCCTTTTCGGGCCGCCGGGTCAGGCAGGCAACTCGGGAGCGTAAGCCAGATTGTTCTCAGGCCTGTTCTGCTGGGCGGAAATGAGGGCGGCGTACTGTTCAGCGTGTTAGAATTTCCACAGTTACTATAGCGAGAGAAGCCTTTGATCGAGCTTGCGCCGTCAATATTATCGGCCGATTTCGCCCGCCTGGCGGAAGAAGTTCGCCCCGCGGTCGAAGGTGGCGCGACGGTGCTGCACGTCGATGTGATGGATGGCCACTTTGTGCCGAACATTACGATCGGACCTCCGGTTGTGAAATCGCTCCGCAAGGTGACAGACGTCCCTATCGACGTTCACCTGATGATCGAGAATCCGGATCAGTTCATCCCGGCGTTCGTCGATGCAGGAGCGGACTGGATTTCGGTTCACCAGGAAGCGTGTGTTCACCTTCACCGCACGCTGGAACTGATCCGGACGAACGGCGTTCGTGCCGGCGTGGTGCTGAACCCGGCGACTCCTGTGCACGTGCTCGGCGATGTGCTTGAACTGGTGGACTTCGTTCTCGTGATGTCGGTGAACCCTGGCTTCGGAGGTCAGAAGTTCATTCGTCGCTCGCTGGAAAAGATTCGCAAGCTGGTTGTAATGCGCAACGCCAATGGACATGACTTCCGCATCGAGGTAGATGGCGGTGTCGGGCTGGACACCGTTGGAGATGTCGTAAGAGCCGGGGCAGAGATACTTGTGGCTGGCAATGCCGTATTCGGCAAGGGCGACGTGCGTAAGAACGTGCGCGAGTTATTGAAAGCCGCTTCCGAAGCTACGCTGCAAAAGGCATAGCGCTCCCAGGAAAGCCGTTTAAAGGCGCTGCAGGTCTGACCCGATTTTGTTTTCCCGAGGTGGTAGCGGATGTTTCGTCGCGTATTTCTGGTCGCTCTGCTTGCGGTGCTCGTGCTGCTTGGAGCTGCATGCAGAAACAAGAACGTCAAAAACCCGCTCGCTGAGGTCGGATCGAAGCAGCCGGACAAAGTGCTCTTCGACCGTGCCATGGACGCCATGCAGCGAAAAAGGTACGACGTGGCGCGCCTCAGCCTGCAGACGCTGATCAACACCTACCCCGATTCCGAGTTCATCGCGCGCGCCAAGCTGGCAGTCGGAGACTCGTGGTATGCCGAGGGCGGCTCAGCTGGCATGGCGCAGGCCGAGAACGAATACAAGGATTTCATCACCTTCTTCCCCAACATGCCGGAAGCTGCGGAAGCGCAGCTCAAGGTCGCCGACATCCACTATCGGCAGATGGAGAAGGCGGATCGCGACTACACGCACGCGAAGCGCGCAGAGGATGAGTACCGCCAGGTGCTATTGCAGTATCCCGACAGCAAACTGGCTGACGCCGCCCGTAAGAGACTGCTCGAAGTGCAGGAAGTACTCGCCGAACGCGAGTTTCGCATCGGCCGGTTCTACTACATGAGGGGTTCATGGGCTGCTGCCGTTGCGCGGCTCAAGTCGGTATCCGACACGTATCCGCTTTACAGTCACATTGACGATGCCCTCTTTATGCTGGGCGACTCCCTCGAACAGCAGATCACCTTGTTGCGCAACGCTGCTATTCCGGAACGATCGAAGAATCTGCTCATCCGTGAATATACGGATAAGGTTGCCGAGGCGTACGGCCGCATCATCACTCGTTACCCGGTTATGGGTCACGTAGAGGAGGCAAAGCGCAGGCTGGCGGCAATCGATCGCCCCATACCGAAGCCAACCGAGGAAGCCATCGCTCTCAACACAAAGGAGCAGGAAAGCCGCGGAGAGCTTGGAAGAATGGGCAAGGTGATGCTCAACTTCCATCGCAAACCGGACATCTCGACGGCAGTGAAGATCGGAGAGCCGACGCTGGTCGATCCTAAACAAACGGATGCGGCGGCCATCGTTCGCAGCGCAAACGACGCGATTCGGGCCGACCTGACCCGCCCACAGGGCGCAGGTGACGGAACCGGAACGGTGTCGGTGGAAACGGTGAAGGGTGACAAGCCGCCTGAAAATCAACCGGTGCCACGTTCGGATGCTCCGGCCAACACAGGCATTCCGGAACTGAAGCCCACGCCGCCGGCCACCGGCAGTACCAGCACGACGCAATCTCCGACTGAAGTTACGCCCGCTCCAACCCAGGTGAATGACGCCGCTACCGACCCAAGCGCTGCGCCGTCAGAGGCGAAGGCTGCGGATTCCACTTCGAAGTCGGACGCAAAGGCGGAAACCAAGACGGAAAGCTCTTCGAAACCCAAGAAGAAGAAGGGCCTCCGGAAACTCATTCCGTTCTAACGATTGCCAATGGCAAAACGCAACCCCATCGCCCCCGATGATGGGGTTTTGTTTTGACTGCTTACAGACCGGCGCAGCAGGCCATGTACCTTCGAAAGCACGGTTCGATTGCGCTTTCGCATTCGATGGATTGACGTAAGTTCCTGAAAGAAGTAACGTTCTGAGGCACATCACCCGCATACAAGGATACTCAACGTGGCGTTGAAAATACTGCTCGCCGACGACAGCATGACCGCGCAGAACATGGCGAAGAAGATTCTCGCCGATGCTGGTTACGAGGTGATTGCCGTCAGCAACGGAGCGGCAGCTGTTAAGAAGTTCGCCGAAATCAAACCTGACCTGGCGATCCTCGACATCTACATGCCGGGTTACACGGGTCTGGAAGTTTGCGAGCGCATCAAGAACGCGCTCGAAACATCGAATATTCCGGTGTTGCTCACTGTCGGCAAGATGGAACCGTACCGCCCTGATGATGGCGCCAAGGTCAAGGCCGACGGAGTCATCATCAAGCCATTCGAGGCATCCGACCTGATTGCCGCCGTCGCGAAGCTGGCAGAAAGTATCGTCGCAGTAGCCGACAGGACCATTGCAGAGAGTGCGTCAGCGGTTGAGGATTTCAAGGACGAAGGTGACGAGGAGTGGAAGACCGGCGCTGAAGATGAAGCCCAGTCGACGCAAGCCACCGTTCCGGAGGAGATGTCGGGGCTGCCCGTGTTCGGCATGGAAGAGCTTTCGGTGGAAGCACCGGTGGATATGGCTCCGTTCATGGCCACTGGAGCGGCGTTCAGTCCTGTTATTGGCAACGACTTTTATGTACAGCCTCCCGCTTCCTCAGGGGAGTTCGCAATCGAAAATTCTCAGCCGGCGTCGGCGATGGACGCGTTCGGATTGGGTCTCGCGCCGTCAAGCGACATTGACTCTAGTTTTTCCGGGTACGAAGTCGCACCCGCCGCTTCCATGCTGATGGAGCCGGCGGCGTCACCGGTTGAGCCGGCGTTTGAGCCTGTGGTTGAGCCAGTGATCTCGATGGAACCTTCTGCCGCGCCCTTGGACGTTGAATATACGTCGGCGCCGACAATTGGCGAGTTGGACATTGAAGTCGCAGCCGAACTTGAACCGACAATCTTGCAGCAGCCTGTTGTCGACCCCGGCAACTTCGCCATAGATCCGGCATTGGTCACGGATGCGACGGAGAGGGTCTCGGCATTTCCAACCACGTTCGGAGTGGAGAGCGCGGAAGAGAGTGTTGTTGGTATCGCAACGGATGAGAGCGATCTGCTGATCAGCGAGCCGGACGGCGGGTTCGAGCCATCGAAGACGAAGGAACTCCTCCCAGCAGCAGACGAACTCTCCGATGCTGCACATGACGATTTTGTCGAGCATTGCGAGGCGACTCCGCAGAGTGAAACGTCCTATAGTGAGGCCCCGCTGATTGAGACAACGGCGGCGCTTCCGAGCGCGCTGGTGTGGCAGGCGGAAGAAACTAAGCTCGAACCGACGGAGGCATCGGCGTCTCTCGAAGACGAGATGGAGGCTGCCTTCGCTGAGTTCACCCCGCATGTTGAACCTCCTGCGCCGGAATCGATTCCAGAACCGGTCAGCGTGGAGGCCGAGCAGTCTGCAACATTGGAAGTCGCTGATACCGCGCCAGATATTGCTGAAGCCGCCATAGCGGCTCCGGCCTTGGAAGAGCAGGCCGCGCAGGTACTCAGCGAAGATCATGACCTGGCGGCCGCCATGCATGCCGCTATTAGTTCACTTGAACCTGAACCGGAACCTGCGCCTGAGCGCTTCTATTCGGAACTCGTCCATTCGAAGCCCTTGGATTCTGAGCCCTTCGCCGATATCGAAACTGAGGTTTCTCGCAGAGAACTGGTGCCGCTTATGGATCGCGTGGTGGAAGCTCCGGTCGTGCAAGAACCAGCCACTGCGATGCCCACATCGGCACCGGCGGTGGTGAGTGAAGTTCGGATCGCCGCAGCCGTGCAGCGTGTAATGGAGCGCTTCAAGCAGCAGCTAGTGTGGGAAATTGCGCGCGAACTATCCTCCGAACAGGAACTGGAATAGTGATGTTCATTGGAAGTTGAAGGCCCTCCCGCCGGAGGGCCTTTCGTTTTGCGCGCGTTCTGTTGACCCTGTTTTTCCGGCACAGGTATCATCAGAAGTTCAGCACATAATTTCCAACGCCTTGGTTTGATTGGAAGAGAATGCCCCACGAGTTGCCGAAAGCTTACGATCCCAGCGCGATCGAGTCCCGCTGGGCTGAATATTGGGTCCACGAGAAACTGTTCTCCGTCGCTACGCCGAAAGAGGGCGAGGCCGAACAGCCTGTATTCACGCTGCTGCTGCCGCCCCCCAACGTCACCGGCCGCCTCCACATGGGCCACATGCTCAACCAGACGGAGATGGACGTCATCGTCCGCTGGCACCGAATGCGCGGATTCCTGACATTGTGGCTTCCGGGCACGGACCATGCCGGCATCGCTACGCAGATGATGGTGGAGCGCCAGCTCGCCGCCGAAGGCAAGAACCGTCGCGACCTCGGCCGTGAGCAATTTATCGAGCGCGTGTGGGATTGGAAGCGCCATTACGGCGGGGCAATTCTCGACCAGATGAAGCGCCTTGGCGCGTCCGTCGACTGGGACCGCGAATATTTTACGATGGATGACCGGCTCTCGCGCGCGGTGAGAGAAGCTTTTGTCACGCTGTACGAAGAGGGCCTGATTTATCGCGGCAAGTACATCGTGAACTGGTGCCCGCGCTGCGTGACGGCGATTTCCGATCTGGAAGTGGTGCACGAAGAAACTCAGGGCAAGCTCTACGAGGTTCGTTACCCGGTCGTGAGGACGGATGAATTTATCGTCGTCGCCACTACGCGTCCGGAAACCATGCTGGGCGATACCGCCGTTGCCGTGAACCCGAAAGATGAGCGGTACAGGCATCTGCATGGAAAGATGGTTCGCCTGCCACTGCTCAATCGCGACATCCCCATCATTCTGGATGAACTCGCGAATCCTGAGTTTGGCACCGGCGCTGTGAAGGTGACACCCGCACACGATCCAAATGATTTCCAGGCTGGCCTGCGTCACCTTTTGCCGCAGATCAACGTGATGGACGAGTTCGGACGCATGAACGAAGAGGCCGGACCGTATGCCGGGCTTGACCGCTTCGAGGCGCGCGAGCGGGTTCTCCAGGATTTACAGCAACTGGGATACCTGGTCGGCATCAAGGACCACGTTCTCGCAATCGGCAAGTGCGATCGCTGCAAAACGATCGTAGAGCCGCGAGCGTCAACGCAGTGGTTCGTCAAGATTCAGCCTCTCGCGGACCGCGCTATCGAAGCGGTTGAAAGAGGCGAGATCACGTTCACACCGGACAATTACTCGAAGACGTATTTCGAGTGGATGCGCAACATTCACGACTGGTGCATTTCGCGTCAACTGTGGTGGGGACACCGTATTCCGGCCTGGCACTGCGCCGAATGTAGATCGATCCTGGTAGCGCGCGAGGCGCCGAAGAAGTGTACGAAGTGCGGCAGCGAACGCCTTGAGCAGGACACGGATGTGCTCGACACGTGGTTCTCGTCCGGGCTGCTTCCGTTCTCCGCGCTTGGATGGCCCGACAAGACGCCGGAACTGAATACGTTCTACCCGACGTCTCTGCTGCTCACCGGCTTCGATATTCTTTTCTTCTGGGTGGCCCGCATGATCATGCTGGGCTGCCACTTCATGAAGGACCACGAAGCGGGCAACGTCCCCTTCCGCCAAGTGTACATACACGCGCTGGTGCGGGATGCAGAACGCCAGAAGATGTCGAAGACGAAAGGCAACGTTCTGGACCCCATCTCTGTGATTGAGAAGTTCGGGACCGACGCCACACGCTTTACGCTGGCTGCCATGGCTGCGCCCGGCACCGACATTGCATTCTCCGAAAGCCGCACCGAAAGCTACCGCGCATTCGCCAACAAGATATGGAATGCGGCCCGCTTTATCTTCATGAACGTGGATAAGGTGCAGGAGGAGAAGGTCTGGTCGCTCGCGGAATTTCGCAACCGCGACATTGACCCGAATGCGCCCGGCCTGCCGAAGTTTACGGCAATTGCGCTGGAAGACAAGTGGCTACTGTCGCGATTCAATCGCGTGTCGCAGCAGGTACACGAAGCGCTTGCGGCGTATCGCTTCCACGAAGCTGCGCACGTGATCTACCACTTCTTCTGGGGCGAGTTCTGCGACTGGTACATCGAGCTGGTGAAACCGCGTTTAGCTCCCGCGACGGCGGAAGAACGCGTCGATGCGCGGATCGCTTTCGAAAATATCGTCAGTGTCTTCGAAGGGGCACTGCGATTGCTGTCGCCGTTTATGCCCTTCATCACCGAAGAAATCTGGCACGCGGTTTATGATGGGCAGCCGACGCTCAAGTCGATTGCGCTGGCACGCTATCCACAGGCCGATCCCACTCAGATGTCCGACGTGGCCGAAACCGAGATGGCGATCGTGCAGGACCTGATCGTAAGCGTTCGAAACTTGCGCGCCGAGCTAAAGGTGGAACAGCGGCAGAAGCTACCGATCGAGGTCTTCACTGATGCCGAAGTTCGCAAACTGGTGGAGCGTAATCGCGGCTCGGTCGAGCGCCTGGCGAATGTGGAGACGATCACCTTTGTAAACGAATCGCTTGCCAAGGCCTCACACTCGCGCAGTACGGCGCGGTTTGATGTCCGCGTAATTTACGAGCAGAAGATTGATGTGGCGGCCGAGCTAGAGCGCGTCGGCAAGGACATCGCGAAGATGGAAGGCGAACTGTCCAATGCTCAACGCCAGCTTGGCAACGAGCAGTTCCTATCGAAGGCGCCGACGCATGTCGTAGCAGGAATCAGAAAGCGCGAAGGCGAACTTCACCTCCTCCTGGAGAAGGCACGCGCCGCAGTTGCCGAATTGGAAACGAAGAAGTAATTGAAAGCGAGAACATAGTGGACTGGACGAGCCGCCGCATCACCGCCATCTTAGAAAACGCTCTGCAGGAAGATCGCGCGACGCGCGATGCAACCACATACGCATGTATCGATCCGCAACAACGCGCGACGGCCACCATCATCGCCAAGCAGGATTGCGTGCTTTCCGGCATCGCCGCAGTGGCACGCATCTTTGAGGTTTTCGCGTTGCTTGATGGCACGGTGGTTTCGCATCCGGAGGTGACGACGCATCCTGAAATCTTTGACAGCGTCCGCCTCCACGCCGGCCAGCCGGTAGCGGTCGTGCGGCACAACGCACGAGTGATACTCTCCTGCGAGCGCGTCATACTCAACCTGCTGCAGCGCATGAGCGGCATCGCGACCGTCACGCGGCGCTACGTTGACGCCGTTGCCGGCACTCGCACACGCATTCTGGATACCCGCAAGACCGTGCCTGGCCTTCGCCTGCTGGACAAGTACGCCGTGCGCTGCGGCGGTGGACAAAACCACCGGCTCGATCTCTCTGACGGCATTCTCATCAAGAACAACCACATCGATCTAGCCGGCGGCATCCGCACGGTTCTCGAACGCGCCTTGCGCAACCGTCGAGGAGAACAGCCGATCGAACTCGAAGTGCGCTCGCTGGATGAACTCGAGCAGGCGCTGGAGTTCGGCACGGAGGCGGTGCTGCTGGACAACATGACGCCCGAAACCGTTGCCGCGGCCGTTGAGCGGGTTTCGCGGCACACTCGCCGCATTCCGCTGGAAGCCTCCGGGGGAATCACGCTGGAGAACGTGCGCGCGTACGCCGAAACCGGAGTCGATTACATCTCCGTCGGCGCACTCACGCATTCGCCAAAAGCTGTCGACCTGAGCATGCGTATTCTGCCGGCATAGGTTCTATAGTTGAGTCTAAGGGCACTAAGGCGCTGCTTGGGACCAAGAGCGCGCAGATACAGAGAGAAGCAGAACGCAGGGGAAGGACGTACGCGGACTACCTGGAAGAGCAGCAAAGCGTGGAGGGGGAGTCGAAGTGATGGTTGGCCTAGTTGAGCGGATAGATCTCGGAGCGCCGCCGTTGAGCCGCCTTCGCGGTGTGTCGCAGTTGCTGGCCCACAGGGGAATCGTAAGGCACGACATCGAAGCTGCCGCAGTAAGAGCAACCTCTCTTCGCTCCGGCTTGCCGGTAGATCGAATACAGGATGCCGGCTACGAGAAATGCCAAGCCGATGAATCCCAAAATGCCATACAGTTCGGTTTCAAACGGAGTCATCGGGCGGATGTATTCGGAGCCGTCTTCCGGAAAGACTCGTCGCGTGCTCGCATACATGCCCCAGATAAAAAGTCCGATCGGCACAACCCACAGGGCGCATTCTGGCCCGTTGCTGCCCGCCAGGTAGCGTTGGTCTTCGCCGCTTTGTCCGCAGTTCTTGCACGAAACTCTACTCGACATATCGAACCTCCGCCGCTGAGCAGCAACAAACGTTGGGAAGCCTACACCCTGTCGGATTGATTTGGGAAGTGGGAGAGCTCCTTCTTTCATCACATCTGAGTGAAGCGAAGAAGCTGCTTTTTTCGTCGCCACCGCCGAAAAGTCTCTGATCAGTGCCCACAACCTGGAGCGTCATGTCGACCGGAGCGCCGAAGGCGCGGAGTGGAGACACCTTGCGTTTCGCGTCGGGCAAAAACAAAAGTCGTTCGCAAATGTGCATAGATTGAATCCACGCGGCTTCTGCTGCATCTTTTCAGCAGAGTTCAATTGTGGGAGTGATGCAACCTATGCGTAAGCAACTTCTTGTGTTGTCTATTTTGGTCTTAGCGTCCCTGTGCGCGTTTGCAGCCGAGGAATACAAGATTGACCCTGCCCATTCCTCCGCCTCATTCACGGTTCGCCATCTGATGATCAGTAATGTCAGCGGCCGTTTCCGCACAATGTCGGGGACCATCCTCTACGACGAAGCCGATCCGTCGAAGTCATCGGTCATTGCGGTGATCAGCACGGCCAGCATCACGACCGACAACGACCGTCGCGACAAGCACCTTCAGAGTGCGGACTTCTTCGACGCCGAGAAGTATCCGGAGATCCGCTTCCAGAGCACAAAAGTAATGAAACAAGGCGACGGCTTCGTCGCTGTTGGCATGCTTACGATCAAGGACGTCAGCAAAGAGGTGACGCTGCCATTCAGCGTCGCGAAGGCTGACGCGCATGGGAAATCACGGCTTGGAATCGAGTCCGGCACGCGGATTAACCGGTACGATTACAACGTGAATTACGACGCGACAGGCGCCACGGTCGGCAAAGATGTCAAGATCGAGCTCAACATTGAAGCAGTTGAGACTGAAGCAGTTAAGAACGAAGCATCTAAAGTAGCAGTCAAGGCGGTGGCCGTGACCATGAAATCCGCGCCTGAATCTATGAAGGCGGGAGCCCCGAAGACCGGGGCAGCACGCACCAGGCAATAGCGGCTTGGGTACGCAAACGCTTGGGTATACAAACCCAGGGCCGTCGGCTTCCAAGGCCGGCGGCGTTTTTGTTTTGAATGTTTTGCGGCGGTTCGGGATAATCAATTTTCGCCTTTGGGGGTTGCCCCGACCGCGTCCGGCCCGATTCTATGAATCACGACTCCATGCCCACGCGCAACAATCCGTCGCAAACGAACGACATCGGAGCGCGGACCGACCATCGTCTTGGCCAAATCGTCCGGCTACTCACAGACCATCCGATGCTGGTCGTAAGCGGAACAAAGATCGCAGAGGAGCTTGGCACTGGGCGCTCGGAAGTCTGGCGGCTTATCGAGCAACTGCGGGAGCTCGGTGTCGCCATCGAGGGGCACCCGACGGAAGGCTACCGACTGGTGTCTATCCCTGATCTCCTTCTGCCGGAGATGCTGGCGCCAAAGCTGAAGGGCACTATCTTCGCTGAAAATATTCAGCACTACTACCGCGTTGGCTCAACCAGTGCCGCTGCAATGCAGGCCGCGGCCGAGGGTGAGCGAGAGGGCGCGGTATTCATCGCGGAAGAGCAGACTTCCGGCAAAGGTCGCGGCGGGCACGATTGGGATTCGGCCAGTTCGGTCGGGATCTACTGCTCGGTCATACTGCGCCCGAACCTGGCACCTGCCGACGTGCTGGTTATCTCGCTGGCCGCCGGACTCGCCGTCTTTGCTGCAGCGGAGGAGTTGACCGGCATACGCCCGGATCTTCGCTGGCCCAACGACGTGCTCTTCGGCGACAAAAAGTTCTGCGGAATTCTGACCGAACTCAATGCCGAGGTGACGCGGGTTCGTTACGTCGTCGTCGGCATCGGCATGAACATCAACCAGGAGAGCTTCTCCGGCGAGCTTCAGGATATTGCAACCTCGGTTCGCATTGAAACCGGACGTAGCTGGTCGCGCGTCGACTTTGTCGCAGCTTTGTTAAAATCGCTTGACCGCGAATATCGTGCGCTTCTCGATGGATCGGTCTCGGCACACAAGTCCATTCTTCATCGCTTCGAACAGCGCTCGTCCTACGCGCGAAGACGCGAGGTACACGTCGAGGAAAACGGCGGGTATGACGGTGTAACGGAAGGTCTCGACTCACGCGGATTCCTGCAGGTACGAGCCGCAGACGGCCTGCGAACGGTGCTTTCGGGCGGTGTGCGAGCACGCAACGCAAAAATCTAAGACACTAGGCACAAGCCTCCCGGAGAAGGTCAGTAAGGCATGCTTTTCGTACTCGATGTAGGAAACACCAACACGGTTCTCGGGGTGTACGCTGCTCCGTCGCAGCCGGGCATCGCCGCTGGCGTGGAACTTCTCGCGCACTGGCGCGTTGCCAGCATCAGAACGCAGACCGTCGATGAGTACGGCGTGCTCTTCCGCAACCTGTTCGCGATGAGCGGAATCGATTCGTCCGCCATCACCGGCATTGTCATCTCGTCCGTCGTGCCGCCCATGGATACAACGCTTCGCGAGGTCTGCGAACGCTATTTCAAGGCACGTCCGCTGTTCATAGAGCCCGGCGTAAAGACTGGAATGCCGGTGTACTACGACAATCCCAGCGAAGTTGGCGCTGATCGCATCGTGAACAGCGTAGCCGCCTTCGAGAAATACGGAGGGCCGTGCATTGTCGTCGATTTCGGCACCGCGACAACTTTCGACGCAATCTCAGCTAAAGGTGAGTATCTCGGCGGAATCATCGCGCCGGGGATTGGAATCTCGGCTGAAGCGTTGTTCGTGCGCACCGCACGGCTGCCACGCGTGGACATTCGCAAGCCCAGCCGCATCATCGGAACCACCACGGTGAGCAGCCTGCAATCCGGTCTCTACTACGGATACCTGGGACTGGTAGACGGGATACTGGAGCATATGCTCGGAGAACTGGGCGAGGGGAAAGTGGTTGCAACTGGCGGCCTGGCTCCGCTGATGGGCGGCGGCTCGCGCTTCATTACCGTCGTGGACGACCTGCTTACGCTTGAAGGCCTCCGCATCATCTGGGAGCGCAACGCCGCGCACCAGCGTCGCAAAACGGAGGCAAGTTCCGCCGAAGCCGCAGCGCTTGAACAGTCGAAACGCCGGTGAGTGTGTCCGGCCACAATCTTCTTCGTTCCACCGTTGCGCGCCCGCTGGAGTCCTGATCGTGGAGAATTATTTTAACTACTTCACGGAAATCGAGGAGCACTTCCAGGCTCGCCGCGGCGGCATTCTCCTGCTGTCCTCTCTCGACTGGGCGTTGATCGAATCATGGAAGGACGCCGGCATCCCGCTGGAAGCCGTGTTGCGCGGGATCGACACCGCGTTCGACAAATGGGAGAAGCGCCCGACGAAGACGCGCAAAGTAAACGGTCTTGCCTACTGCACGCAGGAGGTACTCGGGGCGGCAGAAGACATCGCCGAGGCTGGCGTCGGCGCCGAGCGCAAGGAGAAATCCGAAGCCAAGGTGGACAACGAGGCGGTGGCCGGGTTCTTCGTCCGCAACGCCCTTGCTCTGGAAAAGGCCAAGATCCCGGCACAGGCAAGTTCGCTGGTGACGGACGATGCGAAAGCGTTGCAGGACCTTGCCGCGGGAATACGCGCTGGCGCGCCGGTCGATCTCGAAGAACTTGAGCGACGCATGACCGTCATGGAGGAGAAGCTGTTTGCCGTCCTGTTCACGGTCACTGCGGACGACGACATTGTTGCCATTCGCGCGCAGGCTGACCGGGAGCTCGCGCCCTATCGCAGCAAAATGACCGGCCCACAAATCGAGCAACTCCTGAAACAGTACGTGAACAAGAAACTGCTGGAACGCTACGCATTGCCGCGACTCAGTCTGTTCTATATGTAGCGCCGTTGAGTCGCTCGGAGAGCCGCAGAGATACTGAGTCGCTAAGCTGCTGAGCACTTTGGCTTCATGAGCGAGGGCGTAAGCCCGAGTCGAATGATCCCTTTTGCAGCTTCCTATTGACGCCCCGCCTTATGCTCCGCCCTTATGCAACAATGGTGTCTTGAATATCACGATTGAAAAAATGATCTATGGCGGCGACGGACTTGGCCGTCTGCCAGCAAATGAGCAGGGACAAGGGAAAGCCGTGTTTGTGCCCTTTGTTCTGACGGGAGAAGAAGTCAGCGTCTCTGTGGTCGAGGAGCGCCCGGGTTACGCGCGTGCTCGGCTTCAAGAGGTTGTCGCCGCTTCGCCGGTTCGCACCGTTCCGCCGTGCCCTTATTTCTCGCGCTGTGGTGGATGCCATTATCAGCACACCAGTTACGACCATCAACTCAGGATAAAGTCCGACATTCTGCGGGAAACATTGCAGCGCACGGCGAAGCTCACGCTCGAAAGCGAGCTACAGGTCCATGCGTCCGAGCCATGGGCCTACCGCAATCGGACACGGCTGAAGGTTCGCAGCGCGCCGGACTTTGCGCTGGGATACTACGCCTTTGGCACGCACGACCTGCTGCCCGTGGAAGAGTGTCCCATCAGTTCCCTGCTTATCAATCGCGCCTTGGAAACAGTATGGGAGATTGGCCGAGTAGGTCGCGTTCCCGGCACTTTGCGCGAAGTGCAGTTCTTCGCGAACCATGACGATTCGGCGTTGCTGCTGGAACTCTACATAGATCGCAACGCTCCGCCCGATGACTTCCGCGCGTTCGCCGAAGCCCTGCGAAAGGTCATGCCGCAAGTGATCGGCGTTGTGGCTTTCCAATCCGCAGCGAGTAATGAGGCGGAGGGCGACCGGGCTCCGTTGCTGAATTCGCTAACCGGGCCGGGACTGGCCTTCGGAGAAAACCAGCTCGCCTATAAAGTTGGCGATAACGAATACCGGGTCAGTGCTGGTTCCTTCTTCCAGACAAACCGATTCCTTGCATCGAAGCTGCTAGAACTCGTCACCGGCGGCCGAAAAGGCGGCACGGCGCTCGATCTGTATGCCGGGACTGGTCTGTTCACCGTGCCGCTGTCACGCACGTTCGAGCGCGTCACAGCCGTTGAATCCGCCGTGTTCTCCTATTCCGATCTCAAGCACAACACTCCCCGCGGTTCGAGAGCAATACACGGGTCCACCGATGAATATCTCAGCAAGATTGCCGGGAACTCTCGCTTCGACCTCGTCGTTGTCGATCCTCCTCGAAGCGGCTTGGGAGAAAGGACGGCGCGTGCGTTGAGCCGGTTGAAAACTCCGCGATTGACGTATGTATCGTGCGACCCGTCCACACTCTCGCGCGACTTGCGCGTGCTGCTAGAATCGGGCTTCCGCGTCGAACAGGCACACCTGGTGGACTTGTTCCCGCAGACGTTCCACATGGAAAGCGTCTTCCAACTGGTTCGGTAACGCTGGTTGCAAGGCGTCGCAGGTTTTCATGTACGCACTTGCCATCCTTCGCTACCGCCGCCCTCTCGAAGAGGTGCTCAAGCTTGTCGACGAGCACCGCGCATACTTGCGTGAACTGAAGGAGCAGGGAATCCTGATCGCCTCCGGGCCGCTTGACCCGCGCAGCGGAGGCGCGCTGCTTCTGCGAATCTCTGAAGCGGATGCGCAACCTGCACTCGACCGCGTGCGCGACAACGACCCCTACACACGGAACGGATTGGCTCAGTACGAGATCTGGCCGTGGGCCGCGAACATCGGCCTGGGTGACCTGGATCGCATCTGAGTCTCCCCGGGCCCAAGCCGTTCGCCAACGCACCGCGACTCTTCGGACATTCGCCGGTGTTTGCCGCTTGCGTGGCGTTTGCGAGCGGAATCATCTTCGGTCGCCACTTCTGGCATCCTCCGGTTGTGCTGCTCTCGGCTTTTGCGCTCATCTTGGTTGGCGCGGTCGTGCTTGCGCTTCGACGCAACACCGTAGCAGCAGGAAGCGCGGCCCTTGTACTCTTTAGCCTGTGTGGCGCATTCGCCATTCAGGCCCGTGATGCCGCAGTCAGCCCAGCGTCTCCGCTACTGCGGCATAGCGAGGGCGAGGAAGTCAGCATCAGCGGATACGTCATTCGTGATGGCGTGCTGCGACAGAGTCCATTCGGCGGCCAGCAGCAGTCGGTGGACATCGCCGTCGAACAGGTCATGATTGAATCGCGCTCCGATGCCGTGAGCGGTTCCGTGCGGCTCAACATTTTCGAGCGCCACCGCAAGGCGAGCGCGGATGCCGATGGGGACGACGAGGAACAGTCAGCATCGAAACAGAGACTTCTCGTCTATGGCGAACGCGTAAGCCTGACGGCCAAGCTGCGCCCGCCACTCAACTACGGGAACCCCGGCGCACTCGATTATCGAGGCTATCTGCGCGCACAAGGAATTGATCTGCTGGGTACGGCGAGTACAGATGCGGTCAATGTATTACCGGGACACAGCGGGAGTGCATTCGCTGATTTGCGCAGCCGAATGCGTCGCAGCATCCTCGCCCGGATTCACGCTCTTTGGCCTGCGCCGCAGGCCGGATTGCTCGACGCCATGCTGATTGGCGAGCGCGCGTACATCGGCCCGGAGTGGCGCGAAGCGTTCCAGCGTAGTGGCACCTACCATGTGCTCGTCGTCTCAGGAATGAACGTTGGCATCCTGGCGTTCGTGCTCTTCTGGGTGCTCAAGCGAATACGTGCCGGAGAATTAACGGCAACGCTGGTCACGCTTTTTGTGACGTGCGGCTACGCCTATCTCGCCGATTCCGGCGCACCAATTGTCCGGGCAGCCCTCATGCTTGCCATCTACCTGGCGACGCGCCTGCTCTATCGACAGCGCGCTGCATTGAATGCCGTGGGTGTTGCAGCGCTCATTATTCTTGCAGCCGATCCCGGCGCGATTCTCGATGCCAGCTTTCAACTCACGTTCCTCTCCGTCGTAGCGATTGGAGGCATCGCGCTGCCCCTGCTGGAGCGCACCTCCGAGCCTTATCGAAGGGCGTTGCGCATGTTTGGCATCGTGGGATATGACCAGGTGCTGGACCCTAAGCATGCACAGTTCCGCCTGGATCTGCGAATGATTGCCGGACGCCTCTCCAGGTTCCTAGGAAAATCCGGCGCTCGCTTTGCCGTTGTCACCTTCTGCGCTACCGTACTTGGCGCTTATGAGGTGTTGCTGGTTTCGGAGCTGATGCAGGTTGCGCTTGCGCTGCCGATGATCTGGTACTTCCATAGGGCGACCCTGCTTGCGCTGCCGGCGAATGCGCTGGTCGTTCCTCTTACGGGCGTGCTCATGCCCGCCTCGGTGGCAGCGGTTGCGCTGAGTTATGTCTCTCAATCGCTGGCAGCCATTCCTGCGTGGATCGCGAGTTGGGCGCTTGAGGCTGTTACGGGAGCCGTTAAGCTAGTCGGCGCCTCGCGTATGAGCGATGTTCGAATGCCTTCACCCAGCGTCACCATGGCGGTCTTGGCCGCTGCGAGCTTTGCTCTTTCTCTGCTGCTGGCGCGACGGCGAGCGCTGTTGTGCGCCACGGGGCTGTTCACGTTAACCCTATGCGCGTTCTTGCTCGTCACCTACTCGCCCCACGCACAATTGCCGCGTGGCCTCTTCGAACTCACGGCTATCGATGTTGGTCAGGGCGATTCGTTCCTGATCGTCTCGCCGGAAGGCAAGACCTTGCTGCTTGATTCCGGCGGGATGCTCGGAAATGGGAATGCGGATTTCGATATCGGCGAGGATGTCGTCTCGCCTTACTTGTGGACCCGCGGAATCGCTCGTCTCGACGCTGTCGCCTTCAGCCACGGACATTTGGATCATATGGGCGGAATGCGCGCCATCGTGCGGAACTTCCAACCGCGCGAGCTTTGGATGGCGGAGGCGAACCTTTCCACGCCTGAGCTGGAAGCTTTGTTGGACATAGCTGCCGAGTATGGCGTTTCAGTTCGCAGGCGCGCCGCAGGGGAGGTGTTCGACTTCGGCGGACTGCATTTCCAGGTGCTTGCGCCACCACGCGACTGGGAACTTAAGGCCCGTGTACGTGATGAAGACGCCATGGTTCTGCGCATCAGCTACGGCGAAAATTCTGTGCTGATGGTCGGCGACGCTGGCAGGCGGATCGAGCGGGAGTTGGTGAAAAACGGCATCCGAGCGGACCTGTTGAAAGTCGGCCACCACGGCAGCATCACAGCGACCTCGCCGGAGTTCCTGGCTGCCTTGCGTCCGAAGCTGGCCGTAATCTCTGTCGGAAGGCGCAATACTTTCCGGCATCCGCGACCTGAGGTACTGGCGCGACTGGCTGAGGCACACGTCTCCACATATCGCACGGACACCATGGGCATAGTCAGCTTCTACCTGGATGGGAGCTCTATTCGGATTGCGCCGTATCGCCGGTGACTTCATCTTCGGCAGCCGCGCTGGCGCGGTATTCTTCTATCAGGCGTCGCGCTTCTTCTGCCTGCTCTGCCCGAACCTGGATGATGACGCCGCCGACCCCGGGCAGGACGTCTTGTACTGCGTCCAGCGAAGTCAACACGGACTGAATGCCAGAGGACTCGAGCAGCCCTTGAACCACCATGGCCTCTGATTCCTGCTCGGTGTCGAAAACCTTTACGAGAACTTCGTTCGGTTCCGGTGCAGTAGCCATTATTCCTCCAGCTTCTTCGATGCAGTAACCGCGCGGCTTGTGGAGTCTTTATCTGAGGACACCGACTTCAAAACTGTTACGCTTGACTCTAACATCGTTACAACGCTTATTGTCTTCCTGCGCGGAGCGAGGCAGTCGCGGAGTCGGAGGACCGCTATCACCAGCACGAGGCCGGAGGCTTCCTTCACTCGGCTTACGCCCGCCCTTGCTCAGAAACGCCTGAATGCCGGGCTATGCTCGCCCCACTTTCCATGATAGCTCCAATTATTAGTAGGCCGTGGCCGATGAGTGCGGAATCTCACTACCCCGTAAAAAACCGGCTAAAAACGCAACAGGGGGAAAACTCATTTCATCCAAGACGTTGAAACAGGTAATGGCTGCACGGCCAGCTCTTAACACGGGGCTGGCGTTTGTGCCTTCGGGGGAATGCGATCATGGGGTTGTCAGAGCAGCTGCCAGAGCAGAGGCCAGACCAACGGAGCGAAGCTGAACAAGCCGAACTGGCGGAGGAAGCTCGCAAGATTCGCCGCCTGCAGATCATGATTAACATGGTCATGTCGGTCATCAGCCAGGACGCGGATCTTACAATTGAGGAGGCTTCGGAGTTGGCGGCGAACAGCCGTCGCGCAGCCTTGGCAATGTTTCCGGACAAGGAACTTGCGTATGACCTTATCTACAAGCCTCGGCTACAAAGGCTTTTGAATGAGCGCTTCCGTCTTATCTAACTGGAAACGCTATGGCCGCTCGACACGAGTCAGCCGGAAGGTCAGCGTCCCCCAGAAAAGCCTGGCACGCATCTGCACAGGAATGTGGGACGCGTCGTCGGTGTACCACACCCATACCTTGCCCCGGCTTTTCAGCACGCCTGATTCGGCTTCGGGCTGCACCCGCACGGTCTTGAAGGTTCCGGCGTCGGTTTTGATTTCCTCACGTGCTTCAACGTGCGCTCGCACGTCCACTGTTTTGCCGCCGTCATTCAGGGGGAAGGTGTAGGTGCTACCCGGTTCAAGTTGCAGCGATCCTACGTAGAAGATTGCGGATAGCACGTCCGTAACGCAGCCGGGAATGTCTTCCTCGGTATGTTTGGTAGTACCGGTCTTCAGGTTGCGTTCGTCGAGCACAGCTTTACGGCGTCCGGCGTCAAAGCGTATCTGGGTGTCACGGCGGTGCAGGCCTTCTTCGGTATGTTTGTTGATTCGCAAGGAACAGAAGGAACGCCGGTCGAAGTAGCTCTCGAAGCGGTCCGCGACCCTGTACAACAAAGCTACGAATCCAGCCGAATCTGCCGTGCCCGTCACGCGCTGCTCATTGCCTGAGCCATCCATGCGAAGCGTAGCAGTTCCGGCTGTCCAGAGCCGCCATTCCGCTGCGTAATGCAATGTCTGCCCATTGGGAAAGCGGAATTTGTCGGGAGCAGGCCTGACATGAGATACGGGCCCGATTGTATCCCTTGAAACTTTCGGCGAGTTTGCAGGCGCCCGCGATGCCTGCGCGGGCGCTGCGGCCGGCAGGGCTGTCGTGAGCGAAAGAATCACGGTCAGAATCAGAAATATTGCTGTCTTCTTCAGCATCAACCTAGTCGCGAGTACCAGAACAACTTGGCCGCGAGGGCGCATAACATCAGCATCGCGCCCAACGTTGCATTGTACTCGCGGTGTTGCATGTAAAGCTCGCGTGAAAATCCCGCTCCTGGGTTCTTTGCACCGCAAAAAGTAGGCAGCAGGCGGGGAACACGCGCTGCATAAGAATCGTAGTTGCCGAACCGCGATCGCAGAAATCCTTCTTCCGAGCGTATGACTGGCAGATAAATGGCAACGAACAGCACCACTATCGCGACCGCGACCCAGATACTAAGCGAGGCAATGGCGAAACCGGCGGCAATGATGATGGAACCCAGGTACAACGGATTTCGGCAATAAGCGTAAGGCCCCGTCGTTGTGAGTTCCTCGTTTTTCTTAACGTGTCCGGAAGCGACCGCGCGCACCCAGACTCCTAAGGCCGCCACGGCTGCGCCGAGTACGAGGGAAACCAGCGTGGGCCGCGCCAGCCACAGGTATAAAGCGGCAAAAGCGAACCCGAGTGGCACCCTGATGCGCCGGGCAACGCGGCTCCAACTCACACCCGTCTGTGACGTTCCGGTCATTGCACTCCTAATAAACTCATGGCTGCCGAAGTTACTTCGGCCACCGTAATGGACATCAATCCTGCATCCAGCATCGCGCGATGCGAGTAGCTGGTGCGGCTCTGCTCGCTGCGCAACACGATACTTCGGGTCCCGTAGGGTCCGTTGCGCGCCGGGTCTGTCGGGCCGAAGAGCGCCACAACCGGCACTCCTAGCGCAGCGGCCAAGTGCATCGGTCCGGTGTCGCCGCCGATGAAAAGCTGCGCACCTCTCGTGAGCTCAATCAGTTCGGCGATGCCGCACGGAATCATCTTGGCCGCGCCGGCGCTCTCGGTCTGTACCGCACGCGCGAGCGCCTCTTCCGCGGGGCCGTAGTTGATGACGAGCTTCAATCCCGTGCTCGACAACTCACGGGCAACCGCAGCGTATCGTTCCGCTGGCCAGCACTTTGCTCCCCATCCGGCACCCGGAGTCAGTATGCCGTAGCGACACACTTCGTGCGCGTTCAGCACATTCTCGCGCCACTCGCGGGCGCGTGCGTCCACAGGGAAGATCGCTCGCGCGTCCGTTAGCGTCTTGCCTGCTACATGCGATGCCAGCGAGAAATTCTGCTCGATGACGTGCGCGCCTTCCGCCTCGACCGCGCTGGAATAAAGCATCGCGGCCAGCTTCTCGCGGGGGGTAGCGAATCCGAACCGGCGTTCTGCGCCAGACACTCGCGCCAGCAGCGCCGACTTGATCGCGCCCTGGAAATCAATGGCAACATCGTATTCACGTTCGCGGATTGCGCGGATGGCCGCGCGGACCTGTTCGCGCGTCGTTCTCGCCCCGATCGCCCGCCGCCAGTTCTTTGTATCCACGACGTGAACGGCATCAACGAGCGGCATGTCCAGGTTCGGCGAACCGCCGCACGAATTCGCGCAAGAGCAAAGTAACGCACGCCAGCGCTCCTCTATCGCCCATCCAATCTCGCAACCCGGCAGCGCGTGTCTTAAGGCACCAACGGCAGGCATGGCGTGGATCACATCGCCCATGGCGCCCAGCCGGACGACAAGGATGCGCGAAGGTTTTGCCGGGCGTTCGTTCTTCAAGTCAGGTTCGATCAAGGTTGCGCGGCTCAGGACTTCTTCTGCGGCTGCATCTGGCTAAGGAATTCGGTCGTGGAGTGATCCTTTGGATCGCCGACAATCTCCACGCGCCCGCCGCAGGCGATTACCGCGTCGCGTTCGGGGACGCTTTCGGCGGTGTAGTCGGTGCCTTTTGCTTGCACATCCGGTTTGATTTCGCCGATTAGCGCGCGCACATCCGGCTCCGAGAAGACCACGACGGCATCCACGTCCTGCAACGCCGCAAGGATTTCGGCGCGTTCGCCTTCCGGCATCAGTGGCCGCCCACCGCCTTTCAATATTCTGACGCTCTCATCCGAGTTGACGGCAACGACTACGCGTCCGCCAAGCGATTTCGCACCATGCAGATACCGGACGTGCCCAACGTGCAGCATGTCGAAGCATCCATTCGTCAAGATGACCTGCTCGCCCGCTGCCCGCCATTCTGCGACGCGCTGCTTCAGGGCTTCTCGTTCGAGAATCTTGTTTGAGTATCCCGGCTTCACTTGGTAGCGCCTGCCTCCGCCGCCTCATCGAGCGCCGCAAGCAATTCCGGGCGCGAAACGGTCGCCGTGCCACGCTTCATAACTACAAGACCGCCGGCAAAGTTCGCCAGGCGTGCTGCGGACTCTGTATCCGCGCCGGCGGCAAGCGCGGCAGTGAAGGTTGCGATCACCGTATCGCCCGCGCCGGTTACGTCGGTGACCTGGTTCGAACCGAAGATCGGAATCTCAACCGGCTTTGCCTTTCGCTCGAACGCGACCATACCGTCGCTGCCTCGCGTGACCACCAGCGAGTGCAAGTTCATGCGCTTCATAAGTTCGTCGCCTGCGGCAAAGAGCTTTTCGTGGTCGTTGCCGATGCTCACATTGAGCGCTGCTTCCACCTCGGGTTCGTTTGGCGTCGCGGCCGTAACGCCGCTGTACTCCAGCATCCGGTAGCGCGAATCCAGCGTTATAGGCATATCGCCAAGCGAGCCGTCTGAACGAATAAACGTGAGCAGTCGCGGAGTGGCCGCGCCGTAGCCATAGTCCGAAATCAGCATCGCGTCGGAGGCTTTTGCATATTCGCGCGCGGACGAGATCAGTTCGAGCAGCGCCGGATGCGTGTCTTTGATTGGCTCCGGTTCGCGATCCACGCGGACGACCTGTTGCCGCGCCGAGTGCGTCATCCCGGCAAGAATGCGCGTTTTCGTCGTCGTCGTGTGGCCCTTAACACGAACGATACCGCTGGTCGGAATCTTCTTAGCCTTCATCTGCTGCACGAGGAGGCGGCCAGGTTCGTCGTCCCCAACGATTCCGACGGGCAGCACGTTGATGCCGAGGGCGGCCAGGTTCATGACTGCGTTCCCGCCACCGCCGGGAACAACCGTCTGTTCGCGATGGCGCAGGATCAGGACGGGTGCCTCGCGTGAAACACGCGCAATCTCGCCGTAAACGAACTCGTCTGCCACAAGGTCGCCGAGAACCGTCACCGTGAAGTTTGTAAACTCCTCGACGTACTTGCGCAATTTTCCAATGTTGGCCTTTGTCTTCATTTAACCCTTGCTAATTGCCTTGGCTTGACCGGAATTCTCTCACGAGCACCGCTGCCCTGCCGAGTCAGCTTACAGCGTCGCCTGCCGGCGCGCGTCGATCGTCTTCAGCATGTCATCAATCACCGTCCCGGCGTCGTCCAACTCCATGGAGACTCGCGCAATGGTGACGTTGGGCAGACGAGTCAGCATGGTACCCAAATTGATGGAATCTTTCTCCGTGGTGATGAACCCATCAGCGCCATGTGACTGCGCCGCCATTAGCAAGTCAGCAACGTCGCGCTCGGAGTAGGCGTGATGGTCGCGATGCGAAATCTCGGCCAACGGCCTGATTCCGGCCTGTCGAATTTGGGAGAAGAACTGCTGCGGGCGCGCGATTCCACAGAACACGATTGGCTTGCTGCCGGTGTAGCGCACTTCGATCCCGCGACGCAGGCGCCAGATCCGCGAGCAGTAGGCTGCAACGTCCGTCGTCGGGAAGCCGGGCGCAACCACCACGGCATCGGCCCGTCGTAGTGAAGACACAGGTTCGCGCAGTCGCCCAGAAGGGACGAGTCTGCCGCGAACGTCTTCTTCCGAAAGCATCACGATATCGAAATCGCGCGCAAGCCGCCTATGCTGAAAGCCATCGTCAAGCAGATGCAAGTCCGGCGCGTCCTCGAGTTCGGCAAGTCGGCCAGCATCCAACCTTCGTTCGCCGACGAACACCGGCACGGCCAGTGTGCGCGCCATGAGCAAGGGTTCGTCCCCGAACTGGCGTGCCGCGCCCTCGCCGAGCACGCGCATCGCTCCGCGTGTCTGTCGTCCATAGCCGCGAGAGAGGATGTCGAATCTGATTCCGCGTCGCATCAGCAATCGTCCAAGCAAAATCGTGAACGGGGTCTTCCCTGCACCGCCGAGGCTTATGTTGCCGATGCTGACCACAGGCGCGCGCAAGCGCCGTCGTGGAAAAACCCCCGCGTCGTAGAGCGCGTTGCGGCTCGCAACCACTGCGCCGAAGATTCCTGATAGCGGATTCATCGGCGTCCCTCGCTGGAAAGTAGCTCGCGCAACGCAGCAATCGTCCTCTCCGTGGCACCCACCTGGGATTCAAGCACCGCCCTGGCCCGCGCCCCGAACGACTGTCGAGTGCCCTTGTCGTGGATGAGTTGCAACAGCGTTTGCGCCAGCGACTCCCGAGTGACTACCTGTAGGGCATCCGCACGCTGGAAAAGGGCGATGATGTCGCGGAAGTTTTCGGTATGTGGGCCCACCAGGATTGCTGCGCCATGCTGTGCCGGCTCCAGAATATTGTGTCCGCCGCGGGGCACCAAGCTTCCTCCGACGAATGCTATCTCGGCGACTTCGTAGATGGACGCCAGCTCGCCAATCGTATCGAGAACGAGCACTCCGCCTGAAAGTGAAATCGTTGCCAGATCGATTTGCAAGCGTCGCCAGAACCGTAGGCCGGTCGCGGCCAATGTCTGCGCGACCTCGTCGAAGCGCTCACGATGACGCGGCGCAAGCACCAGCAGCGCCTTCGGGTACCGCTCCAGCACGGTGGCGAATGCCTCCAGCACAATCGACTCTTCGCCCTCCACTGTGCTACCGGCCACGACGACGGCGTCACCGGCGGGGCCAAGCGCGCGTCGTAAATCTCCTATGAACTCGGCGCTTGCTGGCGGACGCACATCGAACTTCAGATTTCCCGCAACTCGCACCCGCTCCGAAGGCGCTCCGATTTCGACGAGCCTGTTCGCATCTTCCTCGGTCTGCGTGAGGAAGGCATCAACGTTGGAAAGCACGGCCGCGAGCAGCCCTCGGATGCGCCGATATCTCGGGAACGACCGGTCGGAGATGCGTCCGTTCACAACCGCAACCCTTGCGCCCGAGCTGTGGGCAACGCGCAGGAAGTTCGGCCAGAACTCTGTTTCAGCCAAGACCACCAACTCCGGCTTGAGCACGTCAAAGTAGGGGCGGATGCATGCAGCAAAGTCCAGGGGGAAATAGAACACCGAGGCTTCACCAAAGCGTTCGCGAGCCAGTTTTTGACCCGTCTGAGTCGTTGTGGAAACAACGATGCGATATGGCAGTTCGCGGCGTAGTTCGTTGACGACGGCGCTGACGGCCAGCACCTCGCCAACCGAAACTGCGTGGATCCAGATGGTAGGCCCGCTACTCCCGCGTAAACGCCGCGGCACAAACCCGAGACGCTCGCCCAGGCCCGCGCGGTACTTGCCGTGACGCACCATTTGGACGAGCCAGAACGGCGCTCCCAGGATGAGCGCAAGCGCCAGCAACGCACTGTATGCGAGATACACTGTGAGTCATTGTACTTGGCGATGCCGCTGTTCCGGTTGCCGCCATCGACAACACGGACGATAATCAGACATGCTTCGCTCGAACATGCATCGCTCAAACGGTGAAACCGGTACACGTATCGCCGCCGTCGTTCTAGTCGTCTGCGCGCTGTTCGTAGTCGTAGCCGCGGCAAAAGACTTCGTCATGCCGAAGGCGTTTCATGCGAAGACCTACCCGGCGCACGATGAGCATCCCGCCGAGAAAGTCTCAATCGCCGTCGATCCCTACGACATGGCGGACAAGGCAGCGGTTTTCAGCGTCCCGTACGCGCAGCACGGCTTCTTGCCCTTTCACGTCATTATCAGCAACGATGGCGATAGCGCCGCGTTTATTGCGAACATGAAACTTGAGTTGATCACGCGCGATCGCACGAAGATCCAGCCAGCGGATGACGATGACATATTCCGCCGCATCAGTCGCTTGAAGCGCCGTGGCGATGAGCCCTCGCGCAATCCGCTGCCGATTCCCCTCCCGCGCAGCAAGGATCGCGGCGGAGTTCCCAAGCAGGCCTACGAAGAACTGGAGGCTTCCAAGTTCCGCGCCAAGGCCGTCGAACCGCACTCGACACAAGCTGGGTTCTTCTTTTTCGACGTCGGAGACTTGCGCGATCCGCTCGCCGGAGCGCATCTGTATGTGACCGGACTGTCCGATGGAAATGGCGGCGAGCTCATGTACTTCGAAATTCCGCTGGAAAAGTACCTGAGCTATCAGCCAGCGAAGTAGTGCTGCAATTTTCCGCTGGAACCTGGGGCACCTTCAGGTGGGTGGGAAATGCCATTGCATGATCCAGCACGCGCTCTTGTTGGACTTCATGCTTATGGGTACTAGGCGAATGTGCTTCAGCTTGCCATAATTGCCGTGAGCGAAGACGGTATTTGTTATCACCGTCCTTGAAAAGTTCCTCGCTATATAGAGTGACGACAGCACTGAACCGAGCGGCGCAGAGGTCATTGGACGGGTTGCTGATCCTAAGTCCCCGGACCACTACTGACTCGCCCGGCTTCAATGAAACTTCTGAGCCGGAACTATGCGGCGTACCAAACAGCGACACGGCGGACGACTGTGTGTTCGTTCCTTCCTCAAACAGTGAGATATTGAGATGTTTGTAGGGAAATGCTGCTAGCCCATGCGGCGCCACGACGGCTTCACCGTCGGGACTCCAAGGCAGCATAATCATCTGATCAGTCGTGTTGCTCACTCCCATCTGGATCACCATCTCGCCACTTCGACAGCGTGATTTATCCACCTGCATGATCGAAACCTTAACGGGTTGAATCACGCTGCCAGGCCCACCGATTCCTCCTCCAGTCCCGCTCCCGCCTACAACTACTACCGCCGGCTCAGTCGTGCGAACAAGGCCAAGATCCAGGGTCTTGTTCTGGTCCGCACTCTGTGCTGAAGCGCCGATGGCCACACACAGAGCGATATACCTACCGGCATGCAGCATAAGGGGCAAAATTGATTGGGCCATTGAAGTTTCCATTCTGCAGTTCGTAAATGTAGGGCCGCTGCTACGATTGACTGCTGGGTGCCCCACATCTGCGCGGTGTTCGCAGATGTGGGTCTTTTTGGGATCTCATCACATTTCCCGCGAAGCCACTGCGTCTGTCAGCCGTCCATTGTGATTCGGTGATTGCGTAACGCCGGAAAAAGTTCAAAAGACCCACATCTCGGAACACCGCCGAGATGTGGGGCACCGACGCAGTTTACCCGGAGATGTGGACCACCAGCCCTACTCAGGGTTTAGTGCCATTGCAATCTGTCGCGCAGACCGTCAAAGGGTTGGAGACGAGCGAACCTGTGCTCGAAGAATCCTCGTGAATCTGACCATCTGCGAACCAGACGCGAGCAGAAAATGGGCGCCAGTTCGCTCGTATCAGCAGATTACCTGTGAGCATGGCATCAGTGGGTATCTCCCGCCTGGTCTTTGCACGTATCACAAAGGACTCATTGTGCTCCAGTTTTTTGCAATGTGAGTGGTTTGAATCGTCAACGAGGGTAATGCTCCCAAGCCCCCTGCTTTCACCGCCGAAATCACTTGTGAACAGTGAGAGGGCGGCCCCGTCGTATGTGTATGGCTCCGGTTTCAGGGGTTCCATGTTTGAAACGTTCGGCTCCGTGGGAATGCAAACAGGCTCCGACCCGGTATTTGTGAATCTAACTTCATATACAACTTTTTTGTCAGGAGTCACGTCGGCGCGCAAGAGGACAAGAGCCAACGGTTCGACCGGACGCGGTCGGCCACTAACCATCACACTACCGCTAGTAATCCTCTCCTCTGTCGGGATGAAGCGCCTTGTTGTTCTCGGTATGTCGGTCAAATCGAGGATGCGATCCTGGGCCATAAGTAAATTCAATGAGCCTGCAAATATCAATATCAGAAGCATCACTTTCAAGTTACCCATTGCCATCACTGCCTCCAAAATGACGCGGTGACCGTCCGGGAAGTGTGCATCTGGACGGTGCAGGTGTTACCGTTTACCGAGTCGCAGCCACCCCAGGCCGAGAATTCCGAACCGTTTGTAGGAATGGCGGTAAGTACGACCGTACTGGATTAAGCATACGTTGCTGAACACCTTTGCCCGCAGTCGAGACCCACATCTCGGAACACCGCCGAGATGACACGATAATTAGCGCGCCTGCAGGCGGATAACCCCGCTTTCAACTAACGACGACACACTTGCGACTGAATAGCTAGAATCGTTGAGGGTAGTCTGGCGAATAGAAGCTTTGACCTGCAGTTGTTGGCCAGTCTGTAACGAGGCGGATACTCGGCTTGGCAGGGC
>DATMYA010000005.1 GCA_035561135.1 Clostridia bacterium | reverse complement strand
CTGGACGACGTCTCCGCTGAATTCTCCCAGCGGCACCAGCAAATCCGAAACCTGTTTTTGGAACGCTTCGAACAGGTCCGTGGGCTCTTGCCCTCGGATGGGGAAGTCTCCGAATCGCGGCGGCTGTTGATCGGCTCCTATTTCCTGGCCGAGTACTCGCTGGAATCGGCAGCCCTGTTCAACCCATCCATCGTCCCGCATCCCGACCAAACGGATCTTCCGGCTGGCGCTCTACGGTTCATTCTCAGCTTGCGTGCTACCGGTGAAGGACACATTTCGTCCATCACGTTTCGGACCGGCATCGTCTATGCCGATCACCGGATTGAGGTTACGCCACCCACGGGTTTTCTCACGGAGCCGCGCCAGATCCCGAACCCCGTGTACGAGAAGGCGCTGTTCGGGCGGAAACTTTCTGAATTGGGCTTGACAGGGGAGTTTACGCGCCGGGTGATGAACAGGCTCGGGGAGTCGTTCGCACTGGATGAGCTTCGCGCCAGTCTTCAAGCCGAGCAGTTCCGCCTCCCGGACGGAAACACGCAGGAAGATCAGAACCAGGCCCAGGGGATTTGGGTGCTGGCCCGGTCCAACTTCGAGGTCCAGTTCCAGCCCGAACAGCAGATGTCCGAGCGCATTATCTTCCCGGCCACGCCCTCGCAGCGCAACGGCATCGAAGACGCGCGCTTCGCCTGTTTCCAGAACGAAGACGGCACACATATCTACTACGCGACGTTCACCGCGTTCGACGGCAAGATCGTAGTGCCGGAACTGGTGGAGACTTCCGACTTCCTCCTCTTTCGATTCAGGACTCTGAATGGCCCAGCCGCCGAAAACAAGGGGATGGCGATCTTCCCCCGGAAGATCGGCGGCCTCTATGCCATGCTCTCCCGTCAGGACAATGAGAACATCTACCTCATGTTCTCCGACAACGTCCACTTCTGGAACGAGCGCAAGGTGCTCCTCAAACCTACATTCCCGTGGGAGTTGGTCCAACTCGGGAACTGCGGATCACCCATCGAGACCGATGCCGGATGGTTGGTCCTGAGCCACGGCGTGGGCCCCATGAGGAAGTACTGCATCGGCGCCTTCCTGCTCGATCTCGATGACCCTACCAAGGTGATCGGCCGCCTGCGCGAACCGCTTCTGAAGCCGAGCCAGAGCGAGCGTGAAGGCTACGTGCCCAACGTCGTTTATACCTGCGGCGCGTTGCTCCACCGGGGCGAACTGATCATACCCTACGGGCTGGCTGATTACGCCACTGGTTTCGCAACCGTCCCGCTTGCCGAGGTGCTGGCGGCCATGGAGCAGGAGGACCCTGTACCTGCATGACCGTACCCAACAGAAGGGTGGCGGTCCTGTCGCCGGTAGCCTGGCGAACACCTCCACGGCAATACGGCGCCTGGGAGACGGTCGCGGGCAACGTCGCCGAAGGCCTGGTTTCGCGGGGCTGGGACGTGACATTGTTCGCCACTGGGGATTCTATGACCCGCGCCCGCCTGCATGCCGTGGTAGACCGGGGGTATGAAGAAGATCCCGCCGTCGATCCCAAAGTAGCCGAGTACCTGCACATCTCCGAAGTGTTCGAGCACGCTGGAGAGTTTGACCTCATCCACAGTCACTATGACTTCATGGCGCTGTCCTACACGCGGTTGGTGAAGACGCCGGTCCTCACCACCGTCCACGGATTCTCGTCACCCCGAATCATGCCCGTGTATGAGAAGTATCGTAACGGATACTTCGTCTCCATCAGCGACTCCGACCGCGCGCCGGGGCTGAACTACCTGGGCACTGTCTATAACGGCATCGACCTATCGTTGTACCCGCTACAACAGTGCGGCGGCGATCAACTTGTCTTCCTCGGCCGGATTCACCCCGACAAGGGGGTTCATCTGGCGATCGAGGTTGCCCGCCTGAGCGGGTTGCCGCTGCTCATTGCGGGCATTATCCAGGATCGGACCTATTTCCGCGAGCTGGTGGAGCCGCACCTCGATCAGACGATCCGCTATATCGGGCCTGTGGACGTACCGGGCAAGAACGCGCTGTTTGCACGCGCCCGCGCGCTACTGCACCTGAATACCATCCCGGAGCGGTTCGGACTGGTCCTGGCAGAAGCCAACGCCGCCGGCGTGCCCGTGATCGCCATGGACCTCGGCTCCTGCCGTGAGGTGATCGAAGATGGGCGAACGGGCTTCCTGGTCAGCAACGTCGGCGAAGCCGTCGAGTGCCTGCGGCGCGTCGCGGAGATCGATCGCCATGCCTGCCGCGAGCGGGTCCGGCAACGCTTCTCCATCCAAGCGATGGTGGAGTCCTACGAGCGGATCTACCGGACGATATTCGAGTTGGAAGCGAAGCGAAGATCATGAAGCCGGAAATTGTCAGGAGATACCGTGGTAACCCTATTCTCACCCGGGATGCGATTCCCTACCCGGTGGAGACGGTTCACAACGCCGCAGTAGTGAAGCACGGCGACGAATACATTATGCTCTTCCGCTCTCATCTGCGCACGGGGCGGTCGATCATTGGTCTGGCTCGCAGCCTCGACGGTTTTCGGTTCAGCGCCGATCCAGAGCCCTTTCTGACTCCTGCGCGAGAGGGCCCGTTTGCCGCCTATGAAGAGTTCGGCGTCGAAGATCCACGGGTTACGCGACTGGAGGGGGAGTACATCATCACCTACAGCGCTTACTCGCGAAACGGCGTGCGGATCGCCCTGGCAAAGACGAGAGACTTCTGCCAGGTAGAAAGGATCTCGCTCATCACCGAGGCGGACTATCGGAATGTGGTACTCTTCCCCGAAAAGTTCGACGGCCTTTATGCCCGGCTGGACCGTCCCCATTCGGAAATCTCTCCCTGGTCAATCTGGATTTCCTATTCTCCGGATCTGCGATTCTGGGGCGAATCCCAGCTCATCATGAGACCCGAACCATATCACTGGGACGAAATGAAGATCGGCCCGGGTGCGCCGCCGATCAGAACGGACCAGGGATGGCTTTCCATCTATCACGGCGTTTTCCGGACCATGGACGGATCGGTCTACCGCTTGGGCGCCGCTCTTCATGACCTGCAAAACCCGGCGAAGATCCTCGGCGTGGGGGACTCTTGGATCCTGCAACCGGAAGATCCCTGGGAAATCACTGGCTATGTCCACAACGTCGTGTTCACTTGCGGCGCAGTCGGGGAATCCGATGGAACCGTGAAAATCTATTGGGGCGGCGCAGACACAGTGATGTGTGTGGGCGAAGCGGATGTCTCCGCACTGGTTTTGTTATGCCTGGATCACAGCAGACCGGCGAAATGAAAACGCCAGGTTCCACAAATATGGGGCGTGCCGCACTTCTTACGCTCGCGTCTCCAACAACCCGGCTCTTCTCGCGGGACAGGTACAATTGTGCCCGCCGTTGTGTGAGACGACCGTCACCTGGCCCATTGTACGCCAGCGTCTCCCCGACCTCCCCGAGCCCTTCGATCACCCGGCCTGGATCTACGAGTTGAAGTACGACGGCTTCCGCGCCCTGGCCTACATCGAGGATGGCCGGGCCCGGCT
>DATMYA010000004.1 GCA_035561135.1 Clostridia bacterium | reverse complement strand
CTGGGCCAGCGTGGATGAGGACGGCCACTGGTTCGTGCACGGCCGCGCCGACGAATCCATGAACGTGGCGGGCCGCAAGGTCGGTCCCGCAGAGGTGGAAGAAGCCCTCCTTCGCCATCCCGACGTGGCCGAAGCGGCCGTGATCGGCGCGCCGGACGAGCTGAAGGGCGAAGCCATCGTGGCCTTCGTGGTAGCGCGGCCCGGCACAACACCCTCGCTCCCATCGCTCTGTGCTCATGTGGCGGACGTCATGGGCACCGCCTTCCGCCCCCGCGAAGTGTACCTCGTGCGCGAACTCCCCAAAACCCAGAGCGGTAAGGTGGTCCGCCGTCTCATCCGCCGCCAATACCTCGGGGAGGAGCACGGCGACGTCTCCACGGTCGCAAACCCGGAGGCCCTGACCGGCTTTGGCCCATAAGCCCCATTTTCGGCCAAAGCTACCATTCCGTCGGAGTGAAGGGAAGTTCGGCTACCTTGTCCAGCACCACAGAAGTACCCGTGAACTTGAAGGTCATTTCGATCGTTGACCGATCAGGACAACAGCGGGCAGTCTTCCGCGAGTAGCCCGGCTGAGTCTCGACGATATATTCCCCGTTCGAGGTCACGCCATTGTAGCCCCAATCCTGATAGCCCCTTTGCTGTAGAACGTTGGCCCTCGCCTGCCCTGGATTCAGTCTGGAAATCTTGTCGCCAAGCATCGCTAATACGTGCCACTCAGTTGCCGTACCCGCCCCCGAGCTTTCCAGCACGACAATTACACCTTCCTTGCCGTTGCGCGCCTTTAGCTTGTCTATCTTGATTGCTTCGGTTGGGCCACCCCATTTATGACGGCGTCAGACTCCTCGAAAACGACAGCGCCGTTCTTTAGGACACGGATTCCCATAGCGATGGAAGGCCCTGATTCCGAGGCGTAGGCGAGCACCGTCTCAAGGCCAGCGTTGTCGCCGAAGTCCACCCTTAGCTGCTTCACGAGAGTCGCGTTCGGTGGGAGAAATCGGCTCAGGTCGACGTTGGTCGGCGATGGTCCTTGTTGCACCTGCTGCGTTTGGCAGACCTGTGGCACGCCCGCCAGCAGCACAAATGCAATTAGCTGTGCCCGGAAGACTATAACGGATCACCTCCTCTCAAATTCTAGCGCCCAATTCGGCGCTCCTTTACTGGACGGAGCGCATGGATGCCGCGAAGCGGGTTATGGCTGGCAAATGGCGTTCTTGGAAAAGTGGCGGCTCGCCGAGCAGCGGCTGGCCTCGCTTTCCGCAAAGGCCACTTTCCAACAACTTCGTGTCCATGTCACGCTGAACTGGACGAGCGTCCGCACCTGCTTTGCCTGCACATATAATAGTGCCGACCACAATGGGAAGCGATAATCTTGATCTCGTGACGGTTTTGGAAACCAGCGACACTTTCGCTCTGTCGCTTGCTAAATCAGCCCTGGAAGATGCGGGGATCAACTATCTCGTGAGCGGAGATGATCCGCGATACTTTTCGATATCCGACGGTGCTGTTGGAGCACCCGGCATCGGGCAAACCCCTTTATGGAGATGCTCCTGTATAATTCAGGTGCCCCGTGAATGCGAAGCGGAAGCGCGTGCCCTGCTGGAATTCCTTGAAAATCCCCCTGCTGCGGAGAGTGGCGCGGAATCGGGAGAGGATTCGTAAGTCTTCTACGGTAAGGTTACATTACGTCCACTACGCTCTCGTCGGGTCCGACCAGTATACTCTGCTGTAGAAGCCGATGACTGAAGCCAATCAGCAGTACGCCTACTTCACCGTCACAGGGGATTTCGATCCTGCGGACATTTCAGAACTGGTCGTGGTGACGCCGACGGAATGCTGGCTAAAGGGCGACGTCAATCCACGTACGCAGTATGAGCGCAAATTTAGCCGTTGGTCGCTATACTCCCGGCTTGAGCGGAATTGCAGTCTGGAGGAGCATATTGCAGACGTGATTCAGCAGTTGCGCGAAAACAGATCCGGGTTCGTCGAAGTCTCGTTGAAGTACGGCGGGGTGATGCAACTGGTCGCCTACTTCAACTGATCCAAAACCCAGAAGTTGTACCAATTGAAATTGGAGATATCGTAGGCAATTGAGGTCCTCGGAGAGGGGAACGAGGAGGTTCGACATGCCGAAGAAGGGACACACCGAGGAGCAGATCATCGCCGCGCTGAAGGAGTA
>DATMYA010000003.1 GCA_035561135.1 Clostridia bacterium | reverse complement strand
GATTATCTTCGGAGCTGTGCTATTGCTGGTCGGCGTGCTCCTGCTCGTTGCCGGACGCCTCAATCTGCCCATTGGACGGTTGCCCGGCGATATCACCTATCGCGGCAAGAACACGGTAGTTTACTTTCCACTCATGACGTCAATCGTCATCAGCGTCCTGCTGTCGCTGGTGCTGTGGCTGGTCAGCCACTTTCGCCGGTGATCCGGCGAGAAGACAAAAAAGCGGACGCGGCCGGGATCGAGAGTATCCTCATCCCAGGTTAACGCCGAACTGCACAGCGTGAACCTGGGGCACCGGGGCGTTACCTTCCTCATGTTGGAACGGCAGCGGGATACGCCGGATACTGTCTGGCAGAAGCCATGAATACGATGTGGATCGTTGTACTCGTGATCGGGGGCGGTGTCCTGCTGTGCGTTGCTTTCGGCTTTCTCATTGAGCAGTTCCGGATGGCAAGGCACGCTGGACTTTCTCGCGATGAGTTTGTGTCGTTCTTTGCTGAAGCGGGCGTGGCACTAAACATCCCATCGGTCGTGTATGACCACTACAAGTCTCGAGCGGTCCGTGGTCGATTTAAGCTTGCGCCGAATGATACATACGAATGGCTGCTGGAAGGAGATGAAGAGATTGAGGAAGACGCTTCCGATCTGCTAAAGCAGCTTAAACTGGAAAAGCCCTTGGAAACGGTCGGGATGAGATGGGCTGACAGGATGCACACAGTTGCTGACAGGTATTTTGGCTCGATTCCATTCGTCGGCAACAGTCATCCGGCACCTTGCCTTGATCAACGATGCCGACCGCCTACATCTACGACGACGTGCCGCGTTGTGCATCACAGTTCACCGGCAAAGAACGATGCAGAAACCGGCCTCGACTACTTCGGAGCTAGGTACTATGGCTCCAATGATTCCTGTCCCCTGATCCCGAGCAGGAGAGTGGATTTCTCTACATGGACGATCCACAAGCTTGGAATGGATACGCCTATGCTCGGAATAATCCACTCCTGTACTCGGGACCGGGCGCGATAAGTGCTGAAGGGCCCGGAGGATTGTGTCCTGCGAATTCTCAGTTGGAACCGGGCGGCCTCGGGGGACATGGAGTTCGAGACGCGTTGCTGCCCTGCTTGGTTTACACTTTCGGGTAGTGGGGAACCAGGCACAATTTGATTTCAGCTTCTCGCCGCCAGAACGCCGCATCTGGCCCGTGCGCGATCTGGTCACGTCCGTGCGCACCCAACTCGAGCGCCAGTACACGGATGTTTGGGTGGAGGGCGAGAT
>DATMYA010000002.1 GCA_035561135.1 Clostridia bacterium | reverse complement strand
CTTGAAATCTTTTTCTTTTAATCATACCATTATTTTCAGGCAAAATTATAGTGTTTGTTAATAAAATTACGTCTATGTAGATAATCTCAATAATACAAACCATCCTGGGGCATGAATGAACATAACGGGAAGCAATGAACGCATTTTCATTGCTTCCCGTTTATCATACCTCTGCGCTGTTTAATCGTTTATAAGTTACATAATGGTATAATAAAGCAATTAAAACCAAGGGTTATCACTCATAAGGACATTTATTGAACCGAGGGGTAACCGGTACGGGGCAACAGGAAAAGCAGGCATCCATTCACGATTATGCGGGTGGATGTCTGCTTTTGCGGCGAAGTGTGAACATTGCGATCCCACAGCATTTGAAAGTGCTTAAGAACGCTCGGTTTTTCATGCGGTTTAACGGGCGGACGAATTTTGTCGAGGGAAGAATCAGGCGGCCTTGTTTTCAAGACCGTCTGATTTTGATTATCATCCATGCTTCACGCTCAAGCGGCTCATGATGACGCAGCCATTGAACGGTTGGTTTTCACAATGGACCGCATGATATCATCCTATCCTCGTGTCGAAACTCGCTTGGACCGAGCCCTCGACCGAAACAAGCCACAGATCGAGGCTGTACGACACCTTGCAGGAAGCGGCGAGATCCCAGGAATCGTAGGGGTATGCGGCCGTCAGCTTGCCATTCGTGTCGAGGTAGAAGCCGATGATATTGTAGCGTTTTCCGGCCACCCTGATGCCGCCATTGATGCCGCCCTTGAGATAGAGCTCAAGGATAATGCTGTCGGCGTCGTCGCCGCCAAAGTAATAGGCTCCGTCGGCGACCGCATAGAGATGGCCGCGCAGGTAAACGATGGAAATATCGACCTCCTTGTCCAGACCGAGCTCCATCCTCATCCGGATCAGCGACTGGGCGTCGTCGTCGACGATAAATCCGACACCCATGCCTAAACGGAAGCCGGCGATGTTCCCGCCCAGCATCTCGGGATACCCCAGGTAGACGCCGAACAGCCGGGGGCTGTACTCAAAGCCCATGTTGCCGCTCACCCTGGCCATGGCGACGTTAAGATCGTTGTTCATAGTGAAGGAGAAATAGCGCTCCGGGTGGCTGTAAAGGATCACGGTCGTGCCGACCTTTGTATAGACGTCGGACTTGCCTGTAACCATGGCTTCTACATCAAGGGGGAGCCACAGTTCGCCCCCGGTGTCCACAATCGGGCCGTTCTCGAAGCCGAAATACAGGTCGCGGATCTCGCAGAGTTCGGCGATGACCAGCTTGGCGCTGACGCCGGCGACGAAGGAGGTCCCGCCCCCTCTGTCCACCTCCTGCCGTTTTATAAACTCTTTCATATCACCATATTTCGGGATCTGAAGCCTGCGCAGAGCGTCCCGTTCGGCGACCATGTTGTAGGAAACAAGCCCGGTGAAGTCCTCCAGCTTACCGTAGCCAAAGGTGACCTTGATTTCTGGGCCGGTAGCCATCCCGACGACAAAGTAGCAGCGGTTGTTGTCCTTATCGTATCCGAAGCGCGCCTCCACTTCGACCGGCAGCACCTCGAGCTGGCTCAGGAAAGAGAGGTTCAGCTTTTCCGTATCATATTCCACCAGCCCGTCGCCGCCGGGTTGGACGGCTTTGGGGACCAGCACGCCGGAAACGTCGATGCAGTCGTCGAAGTTGGCGTCAAGCACCGAGTAAGACCCTTCGTATATGACGGACGGCTTGAGCGCTATGGCGTTGAGGCCCAGGGAGCCTGCCAGATAGCCTGGGCAGTTGACGACCAGCGCGTCGGAGGTATCGGTCGAAAGAGGTATGTTCTCGGAAAGCAGCGTCGCGCCATACATCGTGAGCCAGACCGAACGCGCAATGGAGGAATTCAATTCCACATAGGCAAGGTCGAGGGCGCGCACCTCCATGGTAAAGCCCTGAAAGTTGATATTCACCGGACGGTCGAGCGGAACGGCGGCATATTTCCCGTCCGGATTGTCCTCCCGGATGGTCTTGCGTATATCCGCAGGCACGATCATGTCGGTGAAGGCGAGGGGGTCACCCGTCTTCACCTCGGCGGTATCCAGCGTCATGGCGCCGCTCAGGTGCATGCCGTCCTCTTTGAGCCAGCCCACGTCGATCTTCATGTCGATTCCTTCAGCCAAGGCGTTTTTGACCGTGGTCGGCGCCACCGAGCACAGAAATTCTCCCGGTTCGGCTTCAAAAGGGTCCTGGTTGGTATACAGCTTGACCTTAACCCGCTTCTGCAGGAACAGGTCGACCTCGACATCGGCGTTGATTTCCAGGTTCACCCGGTTGGCGTACAGGTCTAAGAGGCAGTCGTGGACCCACACATCCTGAAAGCCGCCCAGCGCCTCGCCGAAATCGGCCGGCTCGCCGTCCGGATTGTCGCTGTACAGGTAGGTCTGATAGTTGAAGCCGTTGAGGTCATAAATCATCTCGCCCGGGACAAGGTCGAATGTGATCGTCCCGCCGCCCTCGGCCTGGACGAGTTTCGGCGGCAGCGCCACCGTTCCGCCCTGCATCACCAGGCCCACCCAGAAGGGTTTCTCGGTTTCCTTGGGGGTCAGGATCTCTTCGTCCGCCTCCGGGGCCACTATCGGGACGAAGTTTTCCCGGTCCAGGTCCACCGTGACCGCGGTGGGCGTCACGACGACGCCCTGCGCGCGCTGCTTTTCCATTGTCAAACTGCGCTCGGCCACGCTGGTCGGCGTCATAGTTGCCGACTCGATCAGAAAGCCCTTTCCGGCCCAGTTGTGGACTTCGATGGGAACAAAGGAGCACTGGTCCTGAAGCGCGGGGTCATCCGGCAGGATGAGCAGGCCGTTCTGCTGCACCGTCTCGCCGAATTTGAGAACCCCGGCGTACAGGAAGGTTTTCAGCGACGGCGCGAGGGTGTTGTCCGCCGCGAGCGCGTCCATCTCGTTTTTCTCGGGATGAGAGCCGGCGTAAACGCCCGGCACGCCGGGGCCGGAGGCGCCGGGCTGCTCGAAGGGCAGCATGAGCTTACCGGTCAGATTTCCGGTGGGCTGGGCCGTCCCGTCCACAAAGGTGAGGCTCGCAACCTCGACGCGCAGCGCGGCGCCGCCGGGAACAAGCAACTGGAGGCACTGATTGGTCATGGTGTACAGCGTGCCGCTCATCCTGCCTTGAAGGTCGAAGGTCAGAAGCGCGCCCGCAGAAAGCTCGAGGCCCTCGTTATTCAGCGTTTCCAGATGCGATTTCATCGATATCCCGCCGCCGGAAAGTGAAATAAAGGCTTTGGAGCCGGTCTGCTTCCCGTTTAAGCCAATCCACAGCTCCCCGATATCATGAATGGTAAACTGTTCGTACCGGATGTCCGGCAAGTTGTTCTTCACAACAATACTGCCGATTTTAAGCTGCGCGTCGGTAAACTCCAGCGCGTACAGATCGCCGATCAGGTTCTGGCTTTCCGCCGTGCTTTTCACATGCCCGCTGACGACGGATGTATTGGTAAGCGGTGAGATGTTGAGGCTTGCAAGCGTCAGGCCGATATTTTCAAGCACGGACGGCTCCTCCAGATATATCGTCCCCGCCGTCATAACGTACTGATTGCCTTTCTGCTCGACGGCAGCCTGCAGGAGGCTCACCGGAACAAGCTCTTCATATCCGATATCCAGCAGAGCCGAACCCGAAGCGCCGGAACCGCCGAGCGGGGAAGCGTAAAAATTCACATCGGTCAGCGTAAAGCCCATGCACTGTATTTGATCGAGATGTTTTTTTTCGGCACCGGGCTTGGAGGGCTCCACCGTCGTCTGGGCGGGCTTTTTGGGGGGAGTGAGCGTGGTTAGCAACACCACCTCCGCGCCTCGATCTCCTGAAAAGGCCGTTCTCCCCGGCAGAAGGACGGATACCACCTCAAGATGGATTTCCTGCGTGTCGGCGCCCGCGTCATTTGCGACTTTTACCACAAAGCTGCAGGTACCCGCCGGGATATCCCCGGCGACCGTCAGAAGGCCCTCGTTGTCGATGCTCGCCTCGGCGGGGACGGTCATCCGCTCGGAGACAGGTTCAAGCGACCAGGTGAGTGGCTCGCTGCCCGAGGCGGAAAGCTGTACCGTGAAGTCGAACCGGCGGGTCATCTTAAACTGATATCCATCGCGTCGGACAGACAGTTCGGGCGGCTTACGCACCTCCTTCGCCTGCACCTCGAGGGAAAAAACGGTCGAACTCTCCCCGGCGCTGTTTTTGGCCGTGACCGTCACACTGTACACGCCGGGGGTCAGGCTGCCGGCGGCGCTCACCGTGCGGGAGGCCGTGTCCACCGAAAACCCCGTTACTGACGCGCCGGCTCTGCCGCTCGCTTTTATGGTGACCGTGATGGGCTCGGTGCCCGTCAGGCCGTACGTTGTCTGAAAAGCTGTTCCCTCTTTAACGCTGAAGCTGCTGCCTTCGACGGTGAGCTTGGGCGCGATGATCCCGCCTTCCGGCGTCTGAGAGGGGAGCGCCGGGATGACCGTTTTCAGCGTCGGCTTAAAAGAAAGGTGAACGAGCAGCGGCTCGGAAAATTCGGACAGGTATCCGCCGGTATCGAGCACCTTGACCTTATACCAGTTGAAGGCGAACTGGTCGGCGCTCTCGTCCGTCCACTGCGGCTCAAAGAGCAGCGGGCTTGCCTGATAATAGGTCCCGTCTTCTTTGTCCGAGCGATAAACGAGGTAGCCCACCGTGTCCTCGCGGCACTGCTCCCAGGTGAGGTTCGGCATGGTGGCCACGTTCCAGGTGATGTGCGGCTTGTTGTTTTTGAAGTCCCCGCTCAGTCCGCCGATGGGGTCGAAAGCTTTGTTCCTGCGCGGCGTCGCCTCCACCGGCTCGGGCCGCGAGGAGCCAAGATTGTCGTCGTTCCAGGCCTGAACAGTATAAAGGTACATGACGCCATACTCCGCCGTGGTGTCAGTGATCGACAGCGGCTTTAGAAGCCCGGTGGCCGGGTCCACCTTCTGCTCCGCGGCGGGCAGCTCGCCGACCTTGGTCCACATCACTCTTTTCATCATTTCTTCGCTGAGGTCACGGTACTCCGAAAGCGCAAGCGGGCCCAGCTCGTCGAGGATTTCATTGTATGCTGAAAGGCCTTTTGAGTCGCCCAGAGAAGCGAGCCTGCCGATGACGTCCGCGTCGCTTGATTGCGCAAGCGTCTTGAATTTGTCGAGTCCCCTGATCGGCGCGTTCTGCGCCGTCGCCGAAAGGCCCGGTTTGAGCGACGCGGACAGCATTCCGGTGAGGAAGGTATCCTTTTTGGACGGCGTCTCGAACAGCGCCGCGAACAGCTCCGGGTGCGAAGCCAGCAGGCCGCTCAGCTGCGTTTCGTTGGGCTTGGGGATCGCGGTGCGATAGACCTCATATCTGTCACAGTGGCTGACCGCCGAGAAGTTGACCTGCACACCGTCCTTGCGTGAAAGCGGCAGAAGCAGGTTGGGCGTCTGGGGCGGCTTGGTGGACGGGACGCGGAAGCGTTCTACCGCGCCCGCCGCCGATTCGACGCCCCAGGGGGACACCGACGTGACCTTGTAATAATAATAGTGCGCGAAGGTTTGCTCGACCCGCTCGGTGTATTCGGGAGCCGTGATGTGATCGCCGACCAGCGTCCACTTCAGGGCGGCTTCGTCGACGGGTTTCTTGAACGACGGCACCTCGCCGCGGTAAACGCGGTAATGCTTAACCTGCGGGTCGTCGGAGGCTTCCCAGTTGATATAGACATAGCCGCCCTCGGGGATTCCGGCAAACCGCGAGGTGACGCCAAGCGGCGCAACGTCTGTGCCGATTGGTGTAATTGGCATTTCAATCTTGGGAGCCTCCTTCGGTTCGAGGCAAATGAGAAACAGCGACAGGGCTCCCGGCGTCTTGTCAAGCCCGCCGACCACAAGCTGATTCTGGGTGATCGCCGTGCCGCTTACGCGCCGCCACAGTCCCATCTGCGTGAGCTCGCTGCGGGACATTTGCTGCATTTCCTCGAGCGGCTTTAGCATAAACTCGGGGCGGTAGACGGCATAGCCCCCAAGTCCTTCTCCGCTGTAGGCGGGCCATTTCAGGCGGGCGGTGCCGTCGGGCAGCACATCCTCGCCGCGCACTGCGAGAAACAGATGGATATATCGTTCCTCCGGCAGATTGTCATACATCTTATCAAACAGCGAGGGCAAACTGCTGCCGGCCGAGAGGCCGGGAGAGTCTGTGATAAACTTCCCGATGCGGATACCTGCCGCTTCGGCGTTTCTGACGGTGTCGGTGATGATATCAGTGGCGTATGGCCGCTTGGGCAGACCGGCGTCCGTCTTAAGCTGATCGAAAGAGATCAGGTCCTCCTGCAGGATTCCGGGAGGATCCTGTGAGTAATCGGGAAGCTCGCGGGAATGCATCGAGATGGTAAGCCCGCCGGGAATTTTCGGCTCGGCGCCGGTGGGCACGAAAGCTGCGGCCGACTGCGACCACGCGCTCTCGTTGTTCCACGAGTCCCACGCTGAGACCCAGTATTTGTATGTACGGCCCTCTTCGATATCGGCGTCGAAATAGATCAGATTTGGATACGATCTAAAAACGTTTGACAGCAGCACCTGCTTCGCTTTATTGAGTTTTTTCTGTACAGTGAGAGGCGCCTGCGCTTGCGCCTGCTCTGAGGGAATGAACCCAACATCAAATCCTCCGTCAGGGCGCGGTATTTCCACCTGCATCGGTTCTGAACCGGCGAATGCCTTGGCCATCGGGTTGTCATAGGTCAGGTTGGCAATCGGCTCAGGCGCTCCGAAGCCCTTTGCGCCGACGGCGACCGCGCGGTAGACCGTAAAACGAACCGTGTCCGCCGAATCGGTGAATACCGGCAGCACGATCCCGCGTTTGCCCGCGTTGAGCGCGATGGCATCCCCCACGGCAAGCGACGCGCCCTCGGCGTCGTCGGACAGCACGGGGGGCTCGACGGTGGGCGCGTTCGGCGGCGTCACCTTTTCGACCTTAAACTCCTTGAGAACGTCGGAATATTCGCTCGTGCGCCCGAAGATGTCGATGGAGCGGATGCGGTACTGGGCGATTCTGCCGTTTTCCACCTCGTCCTCGAAGAAGACGGGTGACTCGAGGTAGGCGCCGGTTTCGTCGAGCATGTAGGAAATGACGACCGGCTCCTTGTTAATTTGGGTAAACCCGCTCTCGCCGTCAAGCTTGCGCTCGATGAAATATCCGCTGAGTATGCCTCTTTCCTCCGGGCTTTCCGCCTGATCCCAGCGCAGCGGCACCTTGCCGTCTACCCCGTAGCCCATCAGCCCCTGCGGCTTGCTCAGATTGTTCTGCGCGCCGCGCGTGACGGAAAGCGACGATACCCCGCCCCTGGGCGCTTCGACGCGGTAGGTTATCTTGGCGCCGTCCGGCAGGTTCAGATTCGATAAGTCGTCACGGATCAAAAACCCGGCGGCTTCGGCAAATTCGTCGTCGACAAAACTGAGTGTCGCAAGCTGCTGCCTCGCCGCGAGCACCCCCTGGGCAAGCTGGAACTTGCTTGCGTCGAGGGCTTGAAGCGCGCTGATGCCCGATGCCGGCTCGGACTGGTTGACGGAAAACTTCTCCCAGATGGACGATTTGATCGCCGCGCTTGTAAGAGCACTGTTTTCCTGCCGGCCTAGCACATAGATGGGCTGGCCCAGCATGAGGTCGGTCTCCGGGATTTTCTGCTCGATTCCGTTGGAAACGGCGCGGCGCGCTTCTTGCATCTTCTTAAAGTCAATCTTACCGGGTATGCGGGGCCTTTGTGCCAGCGTGTCGGTACGGTAGGCCATGTCACGGAATTCGTCGGCGCTCATGTCCAGCGAAGTCAGCTTATCCTGCGTCAGCTCGGCCTGTTTATACATCTCCTGGATCAAATTGATATTCTGACCCTTATATTTTTCATACTCTTCCACGTCGTCCACTTCCCAGCCTTCCACCTCCGCGATGCCTCCGTTAAGGCCGCGCTCCGGCGACGCGAGCTGCTCGGCGATCAGCTCGCTCTGGCCGTTCACCTCGCGGTAGAGCTTGTAGCCCTGCTCCGGCAGCCAGTCGCCCGAAGGGATCATGTGGACGAGCGCTTCATCGGGGGATTGCCACACGCCCTTCATATTAATGGTGGAGGGAATGGCCACAAGATCGCCGTATGCCGGCGGTGTCAGGAGCTTTGTCGTTGCGGTTTTCAGGTTTGAAAGCACTTCGGCCTGCTGTTTGAGGGCTTCCTGTGCGGAAAGCAGGGTTGCCGCCATTTCGCCCGGCTTGTAAATAAGCGGGATAACGGCCGCTTTCTGTCCGCTATCCGCCGGCAGCAGCTGAGCCACCTGTGGCGGCCCCCCAGCCGATAACGGGGCCGTCTGTGCCATTTCCGGCGGCTCCTCAAGCCGCTCAGACAGCTGCCGGTCGAGGCTCTTCAGATTGTTCAGCGCGAGGCACGAGTCGACGATGTCGGTGAGCGTCCCGGCCGAAAGAAGCTCCTGCGCGATGGCCGGGTTTCGCAGCAGCGTGTCGACGTCGGGCCCGCTTAATAAGTGCAGCATCTCTTCGAGCGTTTCAGGCTCCTTTCGTTCGGTTTCAGCGAGGATATACGCACGGTTCGGCAGATAGAAAAAAGCCTCAAATACGCCGCAGGCCCACAGGATGCCTACCGTGACGAGCACCAAAGCGGGGATTGTGACCAGCAGCGACCGGACGTTATGTGTCCGGAACTGCGTCAGTACCCAATGAATTGCATTCTTAAATAGTTTCATGTCCTTATCTCCCATTCATCTCAGAGTTACCGGAAATCGAAATACCGCAGGACCAGTTCGGGTTTGCTATTGACATGCAGTTTCCTGTATATCTTTTTGACAAAGTAGTTTGTGCCTTAAACGCTGATGGACATCCTCAAAAAGATTTCCTTTGCCTTCATGCCCTTCAGAAGCATATAAAAAACCTGCTTTTCGCGCGGCGTTAAAGTCATGACGGCATCAGCCGCATGATCGCGTCCTTTGTCCTGTTCCATGACAATACCCCCGTTCTGATTCCATCTTACAGAGGACAGAAGACTTTGCAAAGCTACCAAACATGGTAGGCGGGCATAAAAAAACAGCCTTGATCGGGGTCAGGGCCGCCTTTTGCCACAGCATATGTAAAATCGTAAGGCGTATATGATTTCAGGTCATTCTTTTCTGTCAGGAGGCAGCACGGGAACGCTGAACCGGGCAAACAGTTCCGAACGATTGCTGATATTTAGTTTTTTGTGCAGATTCTTGATGTGGAAATTAACGGTGTTGGTGGTGATACCAAGTTCTCCGGCGATTTCTTTCGCGGACCGGCCGTACAAAAGCAGCGCCGCGATCTCTTTTTCGCGCGGCGACAGGCTGAGGCCCTCCAACCTGTTCGACTGTTCCACCTTTTGAGCGGCCTCCGTCATGTCCACGCAGAAAAAATCATCCGACCATTCGGTAAAAAACAGGTGTTTTGAATAGGCGGGAGACAGAAGGATAAACAGGATAAACACGACACCGGAGAACAGTGTTGCCGCAAGCGGCAGCATTGCGGGCGCGTAAGAAGAAAATATTCCAGGGATTACATAGGAAAGCATGGTGAACAACAAGCTCGCAACCAGACTCAGCTTGAAAATACGAAAATCGCCGTGCTTTTTGAACACACAACCGAGCAGGTAATAAGACGCAATGTATCCCATCTGCTCGAAGCCGTGCAGAAAGCGGGCAGCGTTTCTCAGGAGAGAGCCTTCCGGCATGAAATAAAGGATATAGGTGCAGATCATGGCGATAAAAAACACATTGCACATATTCCAAATGCTACGTTTGGTAGTCAGCTGCAAAACGACGGCAAGGCAAACCACCAGAATGCCCGCCGCGCCGTTTGCCACCATAGCTTCCGGCGCTGACGCCCCGGGCAGGTAAGTATAAAATATTTCCACAAAGCAATGGGCGACAAAAAAATAGAGCGTCAATCTAAGGGCGGGGTTCAGCGTTGCTCTGGGTCTGTCTTCGGCGGCGTGAAAATCGCTTGTTTTGTATAGAAAGAGGCAGATGCAGGAGCCCGTGACAAGCGCCGTTAAGTAAGTCTTGTCAAAAAGGCCCGATAAGAGGGACAGCCCGGAATCAAGCTGGTTAAGCGTGAAGAACAAAGAAATCATCGCAGCGCCAAGCAGCCGTTCTGTATTGTTGAGGGCGAAGGTATAGGCAAATGCCGCGCAGGCGGCGCAGCCGCCCAAGCCGAACATGAAAAGGATTGCCAGCAGCAGGTTTGGCTGGCTTTCGCCAGTCATAAGCCAAGGGATAAAGGCGGATGCCGTTATCAGCGCACAGATGCGGGAAATCTTCTCCATGTTTTTAACGCTCGTCAAAGCAAACAATGCCGCCGCACCGACACAATAGGCGCTTCCCATCAGCGTCATGGCGTCCAAGCCGAAAAGGCGGATCGAATCGCTGAATAACGCGCCCTGCATGTTGGCGAAAACGGGCGCTAAAGGGAAAATCAGCATGTATTTCAGATGCTTCCACCGCACATGCCGGATGTTGATATTGTCTTTTGAACCAAACAGTGCAAAAAAAGATGCGGGGATGTTCTTTCTTCCGCCCCGCCCGGTTTTTGTCACGCCGGTCACCTCCTCGTCGGGATACTCTTGTCAGGTTTTTCGAGGCGCTCAAATACAAAATCCACATGGTCGGACAATTTCTGAATCATAGCGCCCGCGTCACCACATTCCCCAACGATAACCGAAAGCTCTAAAAAAATGCCGAGAGCCCCGTAATTCAATTCTTCGGCCGCGATCCTCAGATCGGCGCCGTCGTGTATTTTCCCGTTTTCCGCCATGGCCCGAAGGATGGACTCATAATAATCCGTCGGTTCCTTGAGCATGAATCTTCTGACAAAGTTCCTGGCTCTTTGATTGATATGCTGTTCCATCCATATAATTGTGGCCGCTTTGTCAATTCTTGAGCCTCTGTTTTTCACGTATTGAATGAACAACAGCTTGAAAATCTCCTTGGGATCCATAAATTCGAGCTCATACGCCAGATCTTTTGTATCCGGCCTTTTCGCCTGCATTCCCTCATGGAAACAGTCGAATATGCAATTGAGGATATCCTCCTTGTTTTTGAAGTGGTTGTAGATGGAGCTTTCCTTGATGCCCACGCCATGGGCAATTTGTCTGACAGACACCCCATTATAACCATGCCTGGAAATCAGATCGACGGCAACATCAAGGATTTTTTCTTTTGTTCCGGTTAAGCTCTGCATTTCCGACTTCTCCTTAGCTAACTGATCTTGTTTTATCTGGCCCATTATACTAACAAATGTTAGTAAATTCAAGTTTGATTTTCAAAACGGAGGCGCAGGATAATGGAACTGAAAATCTCCATTCGGGACTGTCGCGCGTCCTTGCGGGTGGTTTTATGCGAGGTAATTTGCCCGGCAGTTCACACGGGCCGGGAACCACGTCCAAGGTCAGAAGGATCGTGTTGCGTCTGCCCTTGACGCAGCTTCCTGCTCTTGACGTACTGCAGCCGGGGAAGGAAAGCGCAGGCCGAAGATTTCTCTCGCTTCGGCGAGAGAGCGAGAGAGCCAGCATCGCGTTTGTCTGGACGTCGGCACAGCCGCCGCCCCGCCAAACGCTTTTTTTGCGGGCAGAAGCCCGCGCCCACTTCAAGTTGCGAGCACTTCTGCGGAAGTGCTGTTACCGCCTTCGTCGGCGCAACTTCGAAGGGGAACCAGTTCCCCTTCGACCTTCCCCTCCGCTCTCCGAGGGACGAGAGTTTATGAAAGGACTGATTATATGAAAGACACCACATTCAGCATCCGAATCTCAAAAGCGGATTTGGATACCATCAAACGCAAATAGCCATCATCAGTTTTACGGATTATCCGAAGGGACAGAACCGCCCCTGCATGGCGGCGGTCATGGGGTACACGATGCGGGAGGAAAAAACGCTGTGGCAGGGACACTCTCTGGTCAGCGCATGCCGGAGAGCGCCTATGATGATTTTCTTGGCACCAAGCTCCTCTATCACAAGGACGGCGGCACGCTGTTCTTCCACATGGTGCAGTCCTTCCCGAAAGGCGCCGATGTCGACCCGGTCACGGCGCACGCCGCGGCAATGGAACTGGCCAAGTATTTCGCGGGACGCGAGGTGCTGGTCTGTACCCATACCGACCGCGGCCACATCCACTCGCACTTTATCATCAACAGCGTATCGCTGGAGGACGGGCGAAAGCTTCACATCAGCGAGCCGGAGCTGATCGAGCTCCGGAAGCGTAACGATCAGGTGGGCGAGATGTTTGGCTTGCCGGTATTTCAGAAAGGCCAGAAAAAAGAAAAAAGTTAAATCCATGTCCACAGCCGAGTACCACGCCGCCGCGCGCGGCGAGAGCTGGAAGTTCCGGCTCATGGGCGACATTGACGAGTGCATGCGCTATGCCGAGAGCAAGGATGAGTTCATCACGCTCATGCGCAGCGAGGGTTACAACGTCCGCTGGCAGGACTCCAGAAAGAGTATCACCTACACGCTGCCCGGTGGTATGAAATGCCGGGACGACCGGCTACATGACGAAAGATACTTGAAGGAGGCGATGGAACGTGAGTTCCGAATCCGGGAGAGAATTGTCCATGGAGGAATTAAAGCGGTTGAATCACCCGCAGGGTTCGCTGACGTGACACAGCCGGAGCCACATCCGACGCAGGGGGAGTGGGTGGAACTGCTTCAAACGCTGGCCTCGCTAAATCGCCGCGTGGCGGCGCAGGCGGACCTGTTGCGGGAGCTTTCGCAGAGGCCGAGAACGTATCCGACACAGGAGCAAATCGCGGCGCTAGCGCGGGATGTGACGGCGATACGGGAGACTCTCCCACAGGCTGGGAAACGGAGAGAGCGGCATATCTTGCTCCCGCGGCTGCGTCTGCCGCACCTCAGCCCGGCGTGGCTGCTAATCCCAGTAATCTTGTTGGTGCTCTTGGCGGTATGGTACAGCTGGGGCACGCTTTGGAACGGACTGCAAACACTCCTCCCGTGACCGACGCCACCGCAAGGCCCGTTTCCAAACCGGCAGAAAGAAAAAGTTGCGCCGGGCCAGAAGGAAGACGACCACAGCGGTTACGATTTTGAATTAAAAATGTGACGCGCCGGGCGAAGATACCCGGCGTTGTTTTTACCTGCAATGAACAATACCATTGGACAAAAGTTCTTTTTTTATACCATGTTACTGATAATGGTCGTCAGTCTTGCCGTTCCGGGTATTCACCTGCTGCTAAAAACGCCTGAAGCTGGGAATGACGCGCTGGACCCAAGAAATTATGGGATAAAAATAACCTGTATCAGCACAGCGCCTCCGCCAGGGTCTTTGCCGACGGCCGGCAAATCATCGCCTGCGGCAGTCCCGGCGACACGCCGGTATCCACCAAGCCGGTTCCGAGGTTCTTATAAAATTCTTTTTTGTTTGTATGCGTTGAGTTTTGCAGTCATAAAATTACGCCGGTTCCTTCGCTTTTTGGATTTTCTCCACGCTGGCTTTGAGGGCCTCCATCAGGTCGATCACTTTGCCGGCACTCTCGGGCTCCGCGGCGACGATTTCCTTGCCGGAGATCTTGGTCTCAATGAGCTTACGCAGCTTTATCTGGTATTCAT
>DATMYA010000001.1 GCA_035561135.1 Clostridia bacterium | reverse complement strand
CCTGATCTACTTCGTCGTCATGTTTCTTGTTTCCTTCTACATGGGACGGAAGGTCGGGGCGGACTATTCGAAGACGACGACGCTGTCGTTCACCGCAGCTTCCAACAACTTCGAACTGGCGATTGCCGTGGCGGTTGCGGTATTTGGAATCAACTCCGGCGCAGCCTTTGCGGCCGTGATCGGTCCGCTCGTTGAGGTTCCGGTGATGATCGCGCTGGTCAACGTCGCGTTCTACTTCCAGCGAAGGTATTTCACCGTTGAAAAGGACGAAGCCGCCCCGGAAGTCTATATATCCGGTTCGGCCGCCAATCGATAAAGTGAGGACACGTGAAGGCGAAGATTCTGTTTCGGCGGCGTGTTGCGCAGTCGGTGATCTGGATTGGGAGTCCTTTCTCAAGATGCTAGACTGTGCCATTCGCTGCACGCCCATAAGGCTGCAATCGAACGGTATTATCGGCTGAAGACCACTCGCGCGAGAGAGTTAAGCTTTAGTGCTGCGATTGATGAGAGCAGGATTCAGCGAGACTTTCCCCGGGGATGTGGAGACTGCTGTAGCACTTTTTGAATGGACCGCGAAGTACAGTGTCGGCGTAGAGCGGTTTGACGAGGAACACAAACGCCTCTTCAATCTAATGAACAAATTGCATTACGCTATGCGCATTGCGCAGGAACGAACCGTCCTCGAGGGTGCCTTGCTCGATTACACGGAACAGCATTTTTCGGCAGAAGAGACAGCCATGAATATCCCCGGCTTTCCCGGTGCCGGCGCGCACAAGGCCGAGCATGATCGGCTACGATCCGATGCTGCCGCGTTGCAGGAAAAGTACAGGGCCGGTGCAAGCAAGATCGGTATCGACCTTGTTGATATTCGCAATTCTTTGCTTCCCGAAGGCTGATGCTCGACAGCGACCCCGGCAAGTGATTGAGTTCTGCTTCTCAACTCGGTATTTTGTGACGAAACGGAGTCACCTGTGACTTTTGAATTCATTCCATCAGGACCTTATCTTTCGTTGCAGCTCCCGATACGAATCTGGGGCATGGACGAGTTGGGGCGTCCGTTCACGCAGCAGGCCTCCACCGTGACGATTGGTCTTGAAGAGGCGTGCGTTGCCGGCTTGAAGTGCATCGTCAAACTCGACGATATTCTCGGCATGTCATGTGACGCTCGGAAGGGACGCTTCCGCGTAATCTGGGTCGGGCAGGCCGGAACTCCACAAGCGGGG